>JBGCDR010000319.1:0-2517 GCA_045105515.1 Oligoflexales bacterium | reverse complement strand
TCTCATACCTTTGCTCATAAGTCAGATTGGCAGACATAAATACCCCTTTCTTGCAAGCAGATTAGCCTCATAGACTAAACTAAATCCGCCTTCCGAAGCGATGGAATTTTTTCTTCTGCACTTAATCTAGCAATCCGCCTTATATACCTTGGGCTTCGGCCTCTTCTTACGACGACTTTTATTCTTCGATAAAAGAAAAAAACAACCGTGCACTGACGGAATTTGCCTTTGAAAAACTTGCAGAAGACGCTAGTAACTTGAATTTTCTTATTCTTGATGGTCCTAAGCTCCGATCTACCCAAGAAATTATGCAAACTATAAAAGAAAAATCTGCTCACCACGTTAATTCATACCTGCCTAAAATAACGGCCGCTCAATACGACGCGGTAGCATTTGAGAAAATGAAAACGCTACAAATGGAAATTGGGATAAGCTTTGTCGATATAAAGAAAATTTCAATGAGGGGCGCTATTGAAGAATTTAGTCAAAAAAAACTCAGTGAATTTCCAAATATTGTATACTTTGATTACACTGCAAGCGCCGGTGGAAATAGCATGTATTCTAACTACCCACTCAATGATCTCGATCGCTACCTAAAAATCGCTAGAAAAAAAGGCTTAAAAAAAACCATCTTTGGGATTACCTTGTCTTCTAGAAACCAAGACCTCCCACTAATACAGGAACAGCCGGACTATATTTTTAGAGCGTTAGGTTTCCAGATCTATCGAATTCTTGCACGCAATGGATTTCAGGCACGCAACCGCTTTGATAGTAGAAGTTTATCATGCAAAAAATATAGTCGGATTCAGACTCCTGATGGAAGAAGATCTAGTCTAATGTACTTTTGCCTCGGTTACGGTAAACAAATTGAATCGAAAAGTGAAATCATAGCTGACTCGCACCTCTTTAAATCCAGCGAGATTCTTTTTGATTTAAAAAATAATAGAATCTTGCTTCGTAAATGGGGATTCGATGGGAGCAATCAAGAAAACTGGGAAGTTTTTTCATCTCGGTCTCGACCTTATGGTATGTCGGATAATTATTCTAATTTTTTGAAAAGTCTGCTCAATAAATGGATAGAAAAGAGTTCGAATAACCAGGTTGTTGAAAATTTTTCATCAGATGCAGATTTCTTGAAGTATGTTTTGATCGAGCATTTATTTAGAAACGGTTCATGCAATATCAGAGATTACCGGATCATGAAGCAACTGGATAAAATGAAGGTTCTTGAAACTGTTGAGCCATTAGCTATTACACAAAATCAATTAAATATTTTTTATGATGCTTTGAAAAATGACCCAAGGTCTCCTTCCAACAATGCAGAAAATCATCCTCATCTTCTCCAGTACTTTACCTCAAATAATAGCCTACAAATGAATACAGATGTTGAAAGCAGCATAAATTCTATTGCAGATTCGAACAAATCGGAATGGAATATTGTCACTGAAGAACCTCGAGAAAAATATTTTAGAGAAATTAAACAAAGAAACAAAGAGATTATCGAAAAGTATATGGGTTTGAAGAAAAAGAGGAAATTCTCTAAAGAAATGCCAAGAATAAAAATGCAGAAATTAAAAACTGGCCCTGGAAATCTTCGAGACTCCCAGAGATCTGCTAGGCCTGCTGATAAAATTCAAAACAAATACCGTACCATGAACCAGCATGTTGATGATGATGCATTTGAAGAAACGAGCCAAAATTCGACAGATTCTCATGATGCTCCTATTTTCGATGATGGCTGTAATAAAGAGGACAATCTGATTCCATCTACCTTTTTTTACACTGTTATTGAAGGAGACAACCTCTCAAAGATATCAAGTAAGGTTTTTGGTCCTGACGGTGCTCTTCAATGGCCAACCATAATTGAAGCTAATCCACAGCATGATTCACTCAATAATATTACAATTGGGGAACGGCTAGTTATCCCGGTGATAAACGATCAAGCAATTTCATTTTACAAGTCTTATTGTAGTGCTAGCAAACTATAAGGAGTGGATACGGGTCTCGGACCTAATATCAGGACATTCCCTAAAGAAAGGATATCTAAATGACACACGGTAACGATTTATTTTTTAACATTAGAAGCACTATTTTATCTGTTAAAATCTTATTAATCGCTTCATTGTTTTTTTTTAATACACCTAAACTTAACGCACACTTCTGTAAAGCTCTGGGTTGTTCGACTCATAGAAAAATCTCTAGCAAAAAAGATGTTCGTCCATTTGTTTTGTCTAACTCGCTTAAAAATAATTTAACCAAACGAGTTTCAGAACACATAACTATGCATTTGGCTTTAGTGGATGAATTGCGGGAACTGGCTCAGGATGAGACATGTATAGAACGCTCCATCGAACATTATAAATCTTGGATTTTTCATCTTTTAATGTATAGGAATTTCAATAACTGATTGGCGGGATTTATCGTTGTAATTTTAAGGGTTTTTAAATTAAGTATTGCCCGATTATTTTTAGGTTGTCATGAAACTTTTCCTCCGTTTTTGTGATTGCTCTTCCATAA
>JBGCDR010000318.1:0-5027 GCA_045105515.1 Oligoflexales bacterium | reverse complement strand
GCTCCTATGTTAGGCAGCAGTACATTACTGGGATGACAGGGTGGGTCAATTAAGTCATGACTCCCTGGGTCAGGTCATACGCGACTGGGTGGGTCAATTTTGTGCGACTGAGTGGGTCAGTTTAAAGGTGATCGAGCACTGAGAACAACTCATTGAAAAATTTCCACCTTGGCTCGTCGATCACTCATCCTATCGGACTTGGGGTGAATTTAGGCCTCAACCAAGGCTATATTACTTCCGGATTTTTTTATCAAAACAATTCTTTTCGATTTGACCTCGGTTCTTATGGTACTGAAACTGGAGAACTCATCGGAGAACGACCAAGTAGACGATATTTTATGCGTTTTATGTGGACTATTAATGGACAGGAAGCAACCAAGCCAACAGAAAATAAACCAAATCCTGAGCAAGATACTTTTTAACTAACACTCAGAGATAAGACTACTGGTAGATGAATAAAAGGGAGAACTATGTTAAGAATTAAAATATCATTGATTTTTGTATTTTTCGCATCAGTAACAGCTTGTGGAACTTACAATGTTTTTGAAGACCTCGAACAAGAAAATCCACAAAACCTGAAACAAGCAGCTCTCCTCCTAGAAGAAGGGAATCCAAGCAAAGCAAAAGAGGTGATTTTAAGCCAAATACCTCAGCCAGCCCAGCTCGTTCTCCAAACCGAGTCACCCAACGTAGAAACATTTGAATACTCTCAAGAACTCGCTACTTCAATGGTAGGAGTTGAAAGTGGAGGCCAGATCCTATCGATGTATGCCATGGCCGAGGCTCAGACATCAAATGTGAATGCCTTAAATATATTGGTTGATATAGCCCAAATTGACGCCAATCTGAAAAGCGGTGCAACCCTACGGCTACTAGATCAGGCATCTGATGATGCTGCTATTGCCACATTTGGCCCAGCAATGCCTCCGCGTTGCTATGAGGACGCTATTGAAATAAACCAGTCATTAGATAAGGCAATTGCAATTCTGATTGCCACAAGTATTTTAGCTGGCTTCGATACAGCAGATATCGAAAATAAGGCACGAGAGCTGCGAGCAAGCCTTTTAAAAGAGGATCTTTTCAATGCTGCTATTTTTTCTCAGGTCAATGTGATTTGCCCAGTCTTAGAGTTTGACAGAGATAAAGATAAAAAAATCTCTGCAGAAGAAGCTACTGAAATAAGCGACGAAAGAGCAGAAGACCTATATAATCGAATCAATGAAGCTATAAATTTCGTTCAGGCAATGGTCGACAAAACGCCTGGAAACGAGAATCTTGATAAAGCCTTGTCGCGTATGAAAAGCTATTTAGAAAAAATTGATAGCCTGGATGATTCCTTATCTACTGGAGATAAAATAAGAGGTTTTCTGGTAAGCCAATCTCAATAATTGCAATCAAGGATAATTTAAACCCTAATTCCGAGCCTTTTATAGAGTAAATTTAAGGTCCATAAGGGCCCAATAAGAAGAAAAAAGAGATCCTGAAAAAAGGATGGCTTTTTCCCCTCTATTTTATGACCAAAGAACTGAAAAATCCAAGCAATAATAAATATGAAAAGGCAAGTCGCTAGTAGAGAAATTCTCGATTGCTGTATATGCCAAATTACAGCAAGCATGATTCCAACTTCACAAATCATTCCTAAACATAAGCGAATCGACAATTTGGCATAAAATATCAGCGTGATTGCTACAAATATCTGAGAACAGTTAAAATTTGCAAAGCCGATTGGAACAATCCATAATAACCCTAGAATGCTAAACATAATGGCAGGTACACATACTTTATGAATTAAGACATTCTTTGGATGTTTGTGACTTTCCTCATACTCACTAAGCCATTCGTGTATGGATTTCATTAAGTGGACCTCCTTTTTGGTGTAAACTATTTTTAACTAAGTATAAATACACCCTAAATATAGTCAAAATAAATTCGCTAGTCAGAGCCTCAATCTGATGTAACTACAAAAACACTTTAATAGGCCCTTAATTAATCATAAATACAGCATAATTTTTTCTTCCTAAAATTATCATCAATAAGTCCGAAACCCTTTCAAGTAGCAAGAGGTTACAAAGCATTAAGCTTTGCAACGAGCCTGGGAGCAATCTGGGTAATCTAAATATCTAATAAAAAGGTTTGATTATGCTTAAAATTGCTATTTCCGCTTCATTTATCCTTGGATCATTTGGCACTTTCAATTCACAATTAAATGGCGAAGAATTTGCTTATAATGGTGCCCCAAAGACCCAGTTCTTTCTACTTAACCCCAATGGGAAAACCCAGAAGAGATTCTATTACCTAATAAAGGACAAAGACCAGTATTCAGCGACTAAGCAACGTTTGACTGATCTTAAAGATTTAGAAATCCATAGATTTGGTCACTTAAAAAATAACTTATTACAAGCTCCACTCTCGGGCAAATAAGCTACTAAAATAGTGTAAGCACCTAAAATAACAAGATATATACTTTAGTAAGATATCAGTAATTTTTTTACATCTCCTTAATCCCCTTAATTTTTAACAGTTTAAGACTTTATCAAAGATTCGTAGTGTAGAAAGCCGATAAGTCTGCCATCAAAGATCGAAATGATTTTTTTCTTGGAGTTTCTGATTTTATTACATAGAAGCCAAAGAATAGATGTATCTGTTGATGTTGTAATTACCAACGACAGCGGCCAGCTAATATATGACTTTTTTTCATTAAATATTTCAAATACAGGTATGTTGATAGCTTCTCAGTCTGTGGTAAAAGACGAAATAATCAGGCCCAGAATGGTCATTGACCCCTTACAAAACCAACTATCATCTTCATTAATATGCGATATCAAAATAGTAAGAACCGAAAACGAAGACTCAAAATATTCACAAAAATATGCTTTAAAAAAACTCGGCGTTGGTACTGTTTTTGGAGTACATTTTGATTTTATTTCTTTTCGCGACTGGCAGACATTAAGATATTTTTTGAACTCATCCAGTTCGTTATCCGTAGCTAACTAAGTTTTATCCAGCATCTTCAGGCTACGCTCATTGATCTACATATCCGATATTCCCGAAAAACGCGAATTTTAGGATCAATCAGCTTCTGTTATACTAGTAAGCAAATAGTTATCTATTTAGGAATGCTTATCTATGTATCAAGTTTTGAGTAAGAAGTTGTGGATCATGTACAGCATAATAGCTTTACCGGTCTTAACCACATTGCCAGATTTAAGCTTTGGCAAGTCTCAGTTAGCCATCCCATCGCTAAAAAAACTGCGGGCGATGAACGGCATTAACCCAGCTCCTTATGACCAGTTTTGGGCACGATGGAAGTTGATAACCACTCGTTATAGAAAAGATAATGGCGAACAGCGATTTGTATATGCTAATAGAATTGCATATGATGCAATGAAAAAAGGTTCCCTAAACTTTCCGAGGGGCTCAGTATTTGGAAAACTCGCATTTAAAACAGTATCTGATACCCAATTCCCAAATAGCTATGAGCCTTCAAATTTTACCCGCATGCAATTAATGGTCAAGGATATCAAGAAATTCAAGCCAACCGATGGTTGGAGTTACTATATTTATGTAGATGGTAAAAATCATTCTCCTAAACAGGATCATAATAAGAACCTAGCCTGCCACGCTTGCCATACTCTAGTTAAGGAAAGGGATTTTGTTTTCTCTGCTCCAACTTTTTTAAGCACGATGGGAGAATTGTATAGTGAGCTTGGAGATACCTTTCGCTCCAAATTTCGGCGCCACCGTAGTATAGACTTATCTGATTTTGAAAAAAAAATAATTAGTTTGCTCAACAAAAACCCTAAGCATGTAATGTTAAAGAGAATGCGTTTATTCAGTGGTTCATTATATGAAAGCATTGGTCCTCTAGCTAAATATGTTAAGGAGTCTGGGGATGTTTATATTATTGTAGACCCAGTAAAAAAACGTTTTCTAGCAGCAGAAAAACAAGGGCAAGCTAATGCTAAGTGCTACGCGGGTGGCACCCAAATTTACTTGAGTTACTACAAAAATGGTCAATTTTCTGTAAAGAAAGGTAACGTTTGCAATGGCAAGAATGAGTGGGTTGGCAGCAGAAAGTTACCAAAGGAATTTTTTGGACGTTTCTAAGAATTGCTGAAATGGGCTTTAACCAACATGGCTAGCCTTGCGGGGTCAAATGGCTTTACAATCCATCCTTTGACACCAAATTGTTTACAATCGGCAATTTTCTGTTGGGTATGCTCTGTAGTTAGCATATAAATTGGGATTTCATGATTTCTTTCATCTTTATATAACTCTTCCAAAGTTTGTCGCCCATTCAATTCAGGCATATGATAATCCAAAAAGATACATCCTATTTCATCTCTTTTAGTTTCTATAACTTCAAGTCCTTGCTTTCCATTTTCTGCCTCTAGGACTTCTATTGACACGCGCTTTAATGCAAACTCTACCTGCTGCCTAATTACATGAGAATCGTCGATGACGAGGGTCTTCTTCATTGGAAAGTCTCCATGGTTTTAAGTCCTATTAGTAATTTTATCTTGCAGGGATTAATTTTGCTAGGTTAACGTTGGCCAGCGTGCGAAGCTTATAGTAATTTTAAAAAACATCTATGGTTATGGTAAGTAATATATCCTTACATTGTGATTATTTTAAAAACAGGAGGACCTAGCCTTATGCTGTATGGAAGCAAATTAACATACCAACTACTTTTATTACCTCAAAAAAGATGAGGCTTAATTGGCCAATATAATTGGATAATAACCTCTAAATTAAAGTTTAATATATTTCTAACCGATAAGGATTCTACTGAAGAAATAAATACTTAGAGGAAGTACCAAACTCATGAAAAAAGGAATTTACCTTTATCTAGTGCCTGATTGGAAACACACCGCCGCCTTTGTGTGTAAGGCTTAGAGCACTATAATCTTTAGCGAATTTCCCCAGTTTCTCTAAAAAGGCTATAATTGTCGGAAAATCAAAAGATCTTGGGGGTGCCCATGCGCGCAACATGTAAAGAGTCTTATAGTTATGTTATAAGGAAAATC
>JBGCDR010000317.1:0-6173 GCA_045105515.1 Oligoflexales bacterium | reverse complement strand
TTTGCAGGTTTTCAATGGTTTCCTCTGAACAGTGATTTTTTCTCGGACAGGGCATTAGCAACTCCTAAACTAATTTTGGCTTAGGAAAAATATAATAATTTACGGGATGATTTTTCAACAATGGTAGGATTGGTAGTTACTCATGGAAAAGCTCAAGGTACCCCCATACCAGCCTGGACCTTGCAATGTCCGTCTACAATTTGGTATTTCCAGAGTAATTTTGTGACTATCTGACTTCATGTTATGAAACATAAATTCCGATCCCACAGCTAAACTTCGATGAGAGATCAGATATTCTCGTGTTAACTGAGTTTTTTGGGAATTCCCTGTTTCAAAAGTGATAGCTACGGTGTCATGGGGAGATACATTCCATGGGTTTGTGTTCATGGCCAGGAAATTCAGATATAAGGCTTTTGACCGTTTTCCTAGTTTTATCTTTCATTTAATCTCCTAACTAAAAGGTTCTCCCAGAAAATGCAAGGAGCTAACAATTATTGCGAGGGACATGGCAAACACCTTGGATTCATAACCTGAGTTAAAAAAGTACTGGCGAAAAAAACAACTCGATCTCGCCGTATTTTGCTGGTATCAGTATACTCGTTCACTGGTGTACTATGTATACTCTAAGAGGAGGAACTATGAAAAATTGCCTTGACGTCCCAGAAGAAGTTCTCGAATCTATGTTGCAAATCGCATGGGAATTCCTTGACCGTGATGATTATCGAGAAAAAATTGGCGGTACAAATTGGATGAGCCCTAGAGAGGCTGGTCCAGCTTGGCAAGAAGTTCGAGCTTGTTTTGAAAGGGTCGCTACAAATGCACATTTGCAAAGGCCAAAGGAAGCTGTCGATAAAATCACACCAATTTTAGAAGCAAATGGACTTGTCTTAAATGGGTCTCAAATCACAAGGCAAGCTGGATGATGAGGGCTCTAAAGATCCCAGCCCCTCTACTCGAGGCTCTTTTGAGCATCGCCAATGACTATATGAATGAGAAAGAATTCGATGAAGTTTTAAGTACAGAATGGAGCAATCGAGAAAAAGCAGGCCCAGCTTGGAGAAAACTTAATCTTTGCCTTCAGAAAGTTTCAAAATCTCCATTTCCAGGCCCTAGGGAAGCGATAGACAATTTGCAGCTTATTTTAGCTCAATATCAGCTAAAGTTTGATGGGGTAAAAATATGTAAGAAAAAGAGTTCTCTTTAGGCTTTCCAGATTATAAGCTATTCTAATATTTAAACATTTCACTGTACATTTTAATAGTCCATTGATAAGACTGCTACCCTCACTTTATCGGAGGGATTAAATTGAAGTGTTTTGTTTTTCTACTATTGATTATAACACCATCACTTTATGCATCAGAGCACAAAGAAAGAATCGAAATTTACAAGACAATTGATGACGCCTTATTTACTAAATATCAACCTTGGAGAGAGCCTTTGGTTAAATGGGCTTACAAATTTGTTAAACACTTTAGTTTATCTCCAACTAGTGTTTCACTAGGATTAGAAATTTTTGATCGCTTTCTGATAAAGAAACAAACTAAAGACCTAAATTTGTATTCCACTGCTTCATTGGCAATTGCTTTGAAACTTAATGGGGAGTCTGTTTCAGTAAAAGTTTTCGAAACCCTCTCGAAGGGTAAATATATTGCCAATGATTTTGTAGCAGCTGAACTTGAAGTATGCGAGACTTTAAGATGGAAAACGATTTACATTACTCCTGATAAATATCTCTATGAATATTTTGAATACATCTATAGCTTTGGATTTTTGGACCAACACAAAACATTTGTAAAACGCATCAAAAATAGGGCGCTTTTTTATAGCAGGTTGGCTACAATTAGGTCTAAAAACAATCTGAGATCGGTAGATATTGCGAAAGAATGCCTAATTTGTGCTATCGACGATTTCTACATTGAAACTGATATAAGAAAATATTTATTAGAATTAGTTGAGTATCTTTTAGATTGACCGAGTTAGATTCTTCAAAGTATCGCAAGGCACAAGCCTTGTTTAACATGTTAGGTTAGAGTAACTCTATGCTAAAATAGATACATGTACCCAGACACTCACATCCTTGCAGTTTTCGCAAAAAAACGTCAAGACCAACCTACAAGTCTGATCTGCATCTTTGGCGCGACAAATCAATTTACACATATAAAGATGTCTCTAAAGATTGAAGACGGTTGAGATTTTGAAAATGATATTTACGAGATGAATTTATTCGGCAGAGTTAACTTTTCCAGATGGAACGAAGATTATCCTACTATACTATCCCTTTTATGCACTCAGTAAGAAAGGTATGAGAACAATTATTTAACTTCAAAAGTATTTTACTATTTCGTTCATCTTCAGCCATATGTGCACATCATTTGCTTAGGCTTAGAATATGTGATATTAATGAAAGTTGATTGACAATTTTAGCCTAATTCTTTTAATGCTTTGATTAATTCCAACGATAGGACCGGTTTTAGAAATATTTTATGAAAATATTTTCTATCCTCACTTTTTATTTTGTCATTTCCAGTGTGTAAAAAAACCTTGACATCAGGTTTTATATGCTTGGATTCTTTAGCTAAATCAAGCCCATTCATGCCTGTCATATTAAAATCGGTAAAAATCACATCTGGATCAAAATCAGGAATTTTTTCAAGTGCTTCTTCACCGCTCATAGCAGTTTCATACTGGTAACCTAGTCCTTCGAAGCTTTGTGTTAACACAAAAAGCATATCTTCTTCGTCATCCACTAACAATATTTTCAATTTTACAACCCCAAATCAGTTCAAAATTATGGCAGGATATTTTTCCAATCTAATTTTAACACTTCTCTTCAGGGGTGCGTCCATAGTTTAATTAATTTCTCTGTTTTCGTTGGCTCAATCACATCCGGTCACCCTTGCTACTACTACGAGGCCCAAGTGGTAACCAGCCTCTCATCAGCCTTGAAGAGTAGAAAAGCAAAGAGCCAATAATTTTTTAATTCATAGTAAAATAGAAATATGGAACAATTTGAACATTTCCTTGTAATACTCGCATTAATCTAGTTCTCTTATATCATAAAAAGGATACCAATTAATGAAAATTTGTTGCTCTTGTGGAAATGTATTTGAAAAGCAAAAAGATATATTAGAAAAGGCTGATCGCCTAAGAATTTGCGAAGAAAAACATTTTTGGTTCAATTGCAAATGCGGGTCTACTCATTTAATTAAATCAGGAAATTCTAAATGGTTTAAACCGACCTTATTGATGCGGGATGATGTTAAACATATCTATCTAAAATATAATATGGTAGGGAAAATCCCTCAAATCCACTCATGGATTATGCGTTTACAGCAAGTTATTGAAGACGAAAGAAGCACCTACTCCAATATTGTTAACCAGCTGGAAAAATCACCAAACATTGCTTTTTTAACCTTAAAAATTGCTTCAAATCTTGTTCCCAGAAAATCTGAAATATATGACCTTAAGCATGCTATTGGTTTATTGGGACGAAAGTCATTATCAGACATTGTTCTTTCAGCATCACTATCTAATCTACCGATAAAAACAAGAGAGTTTAAATCGAAATTATTTTGGGAAAACTCAATTACTGTGGGTAATCTTTCAAGGCAAATATTCAATAAATTTGGTAAAGAAAGTAGCACAAAATCTGAATCTTTGGCTTTCTATTTAGGATGTTTTCAAAATGTCGGTAAACTTTTGGCCGCATCATTGTTTCCAAATAAAGTAGATGAGGTTGTTTCAATATTAGAAAAACCCGAAAACCAGGCTGGTTGGGATGATGCTGCTATATTTATAGATATACCAGACAAGTCTCTTCTTGGGGAAATTGCTATAGCAACCTGGGGGTTGCCAAAAGAGCTAAAAAATATACTTTTGTATTTTCAAGGAATAAATGAGGTTCCTAATAAAAGTGATGAATTACATATTTTCCAATGCGTTGAATTTGCGACAATTGCTAATCATTGGCTTAAAATGAACCCTCATAAGATTGCTCATAAAACCTTATCAAATATCCAATCAGCAACAGGTCTATCTGATGAATCATTAGAACAAATGGTATTTTCTCTTAAAAAGTAGCATAAATATGGCTCCTAAGAATTGAATTCATATCTCATTCATAAAAGCCGCATGCACATCATCCGCCTACATCCCAAGGTAACTGAGGGTCTGAAGCTTATTGAGTGATTGAATGCAGCCATTAGAGTTGGCGGATCAGTCTTGAAGCGAAAAGGGACCTAGTCTCAAAAAAGAAGATAGAAGGGAAATTCCTCTGCCTGACTCGACCAAGTTGGGATTCTGTATTTTTTAAAATGTCAAAAAATAGAGCTGATTAATATCAGGCTTTACCCAGAAGAAAAGAGATCTCATCAATAGCTATCTCTCCTTGAGGGAGGTAGAGCCTTCCACCTATCTAAAGCATCTTCAAGCGATAGTCGCTTAGTTATATCAGGATCAATCATTCTCTGTAGTAAATCACGTTCTGCTTTTGAAAAATACTTCTCTTTAAGATACACATCGTTTGATATTCCTTGAGCATTATTATTTCCTAAAAAGTCTGCATTCTCTCTAGCAATTAGGTTTCTTCCATAAAGAATCGTCATACCAATACTATAAGTATGAACACGATCCGCTAATCTTGGATCAATGTCATACCTCTTGCAACTTCGGGAGCAATAGTTGCCAAGGTTCCTGCGGAAGTAAATTGAGTGGGATTTTTCTGAACAATTCCAAAATCAATAATTCTAGGCCCTTGTTCAGTAATCAAAATATTTTCTGGTTTGATATCTTTATTGATAATTCCTTTATCTGCTAAACCTTTCGCTTGACTAAGGATCTGAACTACTTCATTATTTTTTATTGGTCTATTCTTAATAGTATCTGTTAATTCTCCTCCCTTAGCAAATTCAGATGCCATATAGTAATTATTCCCCCTCTTTACAGCACCGTAGTACTGTAAGCATTCAACACACAGCCCTTCTCTAACTATATAAATTTCTCTAACGTTAGTCTTTTCTTTAGCTGCCATCTTCTTTAATACATACTGTGAACCATCTTCTTTAGTAATTAGATAGGCAGTACCAAAAGCTCCCCCACCCAATTCTTTACCACCTGTAAGAAGAGATTCAATTTCACCTCTACTTTTTCCTAAGTCTTCTTCGACAACTTTCCATATATTTCCTTGTTTACCATTGTTTGGTTTAAATATCAGCTTTTCTTTTCGAAGTAAATTCCTTGTCACTTCAAGAGAGTTGTCACTAACTTTGATGGTCACAGAGCCTGATTTTGATCTTTGTACCGTAAATTTATTCTTGTATGGTTTGGGAAAGCTCTTACTATTTGATTTTAATACATCGAATTGACTCTTGGTTAATGTAACAATAACATGCTCACCAGATCCAAGTGGTATATCATCAAATGTTTCCACAGCGCGGATAGGGATAGACCTGTTGTTTTGATCTACTACCTCCCCAATCTTGACTAATTGAGTACCACTAAGAGTTGCAGTAGATGCATCATCAGAAAAACCTCCTGTCTTAAATTTTCTAGAAGGAAGATTTCTTACTTTTTTAATTGCAGCTGAAAATTTCGGTATTTTTAATCTTGAAAAATTTATTTTTAAAAGTGATAAATCGTTTAAATTACTATCCTGACCATCCTCAACATCATCAACAATTTCTTTTAAAATGTTTTCCAATTCTTCATTTGTAGATCCATCCAACAACATGTAAAAAGATGATGGACCTTCAAAGTCGCTATCATCAATTGCACTAAGTTCCTCATCAATTTCTTCTTCACCATTGTTGCTGATTGATTCGCCATTTGAGTCCACGTGCGACTGGGGACTATTCGACTTAGGCTTACATGAGATGCCGAATAAAGCTATTAGGAAAATATAAACTAGAAACTTACAAATTTTCATATGCAAATCCTTATCAAAATATTCTGTTACCATCGAAGGTTTTCGAGTCCGTTATCGGAATCGAAAATGGTTTTCTCACAATTTTATAATTAACAGCTGATATCTTTGTCTGGCGGATTGCTAGATTAAGTGCAGAAGAAAAAATTCCATCGCTTCGGAAGGCGGATTTAGTTTAGTCTATGAGGCTAATCTGCTTGCAAGAAAGGGGTATTTATGTCTGCCAATCTCACTTATGAGCAAAGGTATGAGA
>JBGCDR010000316.1:0-4542 GCA_045105515.1 Oligoflexales bacterium | reverse complement strand
AAGAGTTTTCTTGAGTTTTTGTAGATATTCTGCGAGCATTACCCTGCACCTTATTTGTTTTAGTTTCGCAACCAAACTATAAGGTGCATCCTTCTTTTCTTCAAGATTTTAGATAGTTAAAACCCCGGTCACGCATGATAGAAGAATATGTTTTTTTTCTTGCACGTCTAGTGGTTTCTTGCCTTAAGCACTTGAGAGCGAAATCTTCGTGGTTTGTTCTCGATTTTGTGGTATCAAACACAAGTTATCAAATTAAAAAATTAAAAGGAAAAACCATGATCAATTTACATTGTGTTTTGGCAATGATGTTTGTGTGGCTTTGTTTTCTATCGCAAGCAAATGCTCGCTCCAAAGAGCTTATTTTCATTCGGCATGGTGAATCACATATGAATGCTGTCTACCATAGCAATCCTATTAATATCTTATATCGCCTTACTCGCGATAGAGACTTTTTGAAGGATGCAAACCTGAATACTAATGGAATTAAACAAGCTCTTAACTTACATGAGTCTCTCATGAATCATTATGCTAATGGACAAAGCAAGCTTCATGCTGTGGCAAAGAAGATCCTTTACCCTGATAATTCGGTAATGTTTTTGAGTTCAAATCTACGTCGGGCAGCCAATACTGGCTTAATAGTACGTTATAGCTTTAGTGATCCGCTGGAGTTTTATAAGCCTCTACATATAGTCTCAGCACTTCAAGAACGCTATTTAAGCCGCGTTTTTGTGGATACCATACCGCTTACTGAAAGGGGGTCCCACTTGGATCGTCTATTTGAAGAAGGTATGCCTGAAGCAATGAAGGTCTTTGAGCCAATTCAGGAAGATTTATTTACCACACATTGGAATAATTGTGGCAGTGGTATGCAGGCGAATCCAAGTGAGTGTGGGGGACAATATTATGGGGACTCGCGAAAAACCCAGGTCAAAGTTAAGGATGTTTTAGATTTGGCATTTTTCGATGGTAGTCAATATGGAGTGAATATATCAGACCAGGATACTATCGTTATCTTTGGACATTCCCTATGGCTGCAGCAAATGTTAGAGTTTCTAAATGCAGATACCGAATTTCGGCACCCATGGAAATTGATTCCTAATTGTGGGCTTTTTCACATGCAAATAGAAAATCATGGTACAGAATATTTTTTAAAGTCATCCCAGCTATACTAATCCTGATTGCAATTATATTTCTGCTGTTTGAGCTTTCTAATTGCGAGCGTCTCAGTAATTTTTTCCTAGGATTTCTTGCCTAGTTTTTTCTATTTTCCAACTGGAATATAGAAAAAAAAATAATAAGCAGGACCTATGATAAGATGAGATGAGTGTTAGCGTAAGTCAGATTTAAGAAATTCTCTATGCTTGATTCAATATTACAAACTTGGATTATTTATCCCACCATCATAACCGCATTTTTGGTCGGTATTTTTGTTTATGTATTTTATCGATTTTCTATTATTGAAGCCCAGAAGAAAAAGAACATTAAAAGTCGTGCTAATTTTGAAGCAATCAAGACCGATACTCCTTTTGAAGACCCGCAAAAAAATGCTCGTAAGCGAGCACTCAAGAGTGTAGAACAGCGTTTTCGTTTTTTCCGTAAATTTTTCGTAATTGCAATATTTGTGGTTTGGTGTTTTTTAATATTACCAATTCCAGCAATGTTTATACCTAATTCCTATATTCCTGTTTTTTTAGGTGTCATGACTGTCTTTATTGGTATTGCAGCTAAGCCAATGTTTGAAAACATCTTCTCAGGCCTAGTTATCAACTTTGATAGATCTCTGCGCATTGGGGATACTGTAGAAATTGACGAGCACTATGGCACGGTTGAGGAATTTCACTTAACTTATGTCATAATCAAGGTTTGGGACTGGAGACGATATATCGTACCATATTCCAAGCTCCTCAGTAAGGAATTTGTGAATCTATCGGTGGTAGATAAATTTCAACTCGCTCATGTTGAATTTACATGTTCCTTAGATGTAGAGGCTGAAAAGGTCAAGCAAATTTCTCGTGAAGCTGTTAAAAAATCTAAGTATTTTGCTCCTTACGAGGAGCCGATGTTTTGGGTTATGGATCTTAATGAGACTAGCATAAGCTGCTGGGTAGCTGGCTGGGTAGATAGCCCTTCAGATGCGTGGGCATTGGCTCACGATATCCGCACTAATATTTGGGAGGATTTTCGAAAAAATGGGATTAAGTTACACCGTTTTGAAAATAATTTACATGTAAAAAATCTACCAATAAACAACTAGAACCCTGAAAAAAATAGCTAGTTTTTTGATTTAATAGTAGTATGCAGGTTTTAGACTTAACATTCATCGACAAAGCTAATGAACCCAGTTTAATTGTAGGTCTGGAGAATCTATCAGAAGTTGTAAACTTTGACCTGGAAGACCTAAAGAAAAACTTAGGTTTTTCATAGTCTTCCTTTAACGGTTGAATAAACCTAAAAAGAAGCCCCAGAAGGAGCAGTAGGATGAAGATTAGAAACTATATTCAGAGTATAGCTGTTTACTAAAACTAAGCGCAACTTTCTCATTCATATTTCTTGGGATTCATAAACCTAAGACTCAGTGAGTTATTGTTCTAAATCATTGAAAGTTGACATTTTAGCAAAAATAGTTATAGGTGGTAGGAAGCATGTGTAACATAAAGTTTTTAAGAGGAAGTTCATTGAAAATATTCACCAAAATTGCAGTTCTCTTATATCTAATTTCTAGTTTTTCTAGTTTTAGTGCTGAGTTAGATACTGACAACGCTAAATATTCGAGTAATGAAAATTATATTGAGAGTGATATGGGGACTTATTCCATAAACCTTCTTTGTATAAATAAGAAACTAGATTTAGATCAAAAATATATTTGCAGTGAAAAATACCACGCTAAACTTATTTCTTCAGCTATAGGATGGAGAGAGAAAAACTCCGAAGCTATAATTAATATTTGGTACGATGGTAGAACTACTTATGAAGATGCTATCAAAGCTTCCATTGAATTAACTGAAGCGAACTATAACATTCAGTTTAAGGATATTCATGATATAGGAATAGTTCAATTAAATGAAGATATTTTTTCCAACAAAATGCCTCTTTATTTTCGCATAGATTTACTTAAGCTTGTGATCTGCAACTATCAAATAGATGACCAAGAAATTGGTAGCGCAGTATTTGCTGATATTGAGGTTAAACCTATGAATAAAATCAAGTTATTTTCACCCCACTATCTTAAAAAACTATTAAATTCAGGAGTGCTAATTAATGGGACAGAAAATCAGTTTTTACAGGTTATTAAGCAGGATGAAATTGTTTCTTCATTGAAGCAATCTGTTAGTATAAATTTAATGCGCGCTGCATTTGCTCTTAATCTAAATATAGATAATCCTGTTTTCGACAGGAGTTCATATCTACAGAGAATTTATACATCCCCTTTTTATACTACTGTGAAGGATTTTCACTTATATTTACAAGCTTATCGATTTGGTAAAATTAAATTTGATTCAAGTATTTTAGGACTTGGATCTGATATCCAATGGGTGGACTATGATCATGAAGTTCATGGATATTTGCCTTTTGGAGATATTATTGAACCACATCAAGGGACAGCAGCTATATCGGTTGGCCGATTTAAAAATAAAGAAATTATTCCCGTTTCAAAGGTGATTAGATTCCTTGACTCATCTAAACAGCGTATTTCTGAAGATGATCTAAATGATTATTCAAGATATGATGTCGAGGTAAGGCCCGGAGGCTCACATATTGACTGTGTACCTGCCAAAAAAGAAGTACCGAAAAATAAAACCCACTTCACCTACACACCATTTTAATTAATCACCTTTACCAGGGTCTTAGATTGTTTAGCAAGAAAAACCAAAAGGTTAAAATCAGGGTATCCATGAATTTAATCTCTCAATACGCTCTTTTTCTTTTTCAATCATAGCCAAGCCTTCTTCTGTCCAACCCTTCCGTGCTTCGTATAAGACCTTGTTTTTTATCCACTTACCTTCTCTTTCGCAAACATATTCCACTCTGCCGCTGGAACTCAACATTTTATCAAACTCATTTTCTATTTTAAGAAGATCGTCCACTGGAGGAAAAGATCCTTCGAAATATATAACTTCATATTTATGTTCGGGAAAAATTGATCCTGCTAATGTGTGCCTCCCGCCTAGTTGCCCGACAACTGTTGGATTCATCAAAGCATTTAAGTCTAAGGTATCAAAACCCTCATGTCTATGACGTAATGCGTACTTCAAACTTGCTTCTATATAATCAGGATTGAAGCCTTGCTCAATATGAGGAGGGAAGTGTGAATCAATTTTTTCATCAAAAAATCTCTCATAAAGAGGAAGGTCAATTAGATTGCCACAACCAATGATTAATTTATTGCTCGTTACATTTCTGTTGAATGCCAATCAACAGTTGAAACTCCTGGTATAGGCCGATTTAGGCACTTGGTAAAATTCTCATCAGCATTCCAGCAGCTAGTCTACCGAAGATGTGCAAAGATAATCCTTGAGTTGACCTAACTTTACTTGCCATTTG
>JBGCDR010000315.1:0-6481 GCA_045105515.1 Oligoflexales bacterium | reverse complement strand
CGCAGCTTCTTCAAAGTTAAGAGTCAGAATTGATAAGCTTCGTGATGAAATAGGTTACGCAGCAGCAGGTCTTTGGAACTATAAAATAACATAAATTAAGCTACCAAAGGGTTTTATCAATTGTTAGACAACTCTATTGGACCAAAATCCTTAATTAAGTTTCCATCAAGATTTAAAAAATTTATATCGATTTTACCTTCTAGTGCTTGTAAATCCTTAATATGGTTATCACCAAGGTAAACATAGGTGGCTAGATGGGTCGACCCCCTTAATGGGCTCAAATCTTTTATTAGATTTCCTCTAAGATCTAAAAATTCTAAATTTCCTAGCATGGTAACAGGTCTGATATCAATAATTCTATTCGAAGCCAAATGTAGTTTTCTAAGTTTTTTCATCTCTACAATTGGTGTGATATCTTCTATTTTGTTACGGTTTAGCCATAGGACTTCTAAATTTGTTAGCTTAGACAGTTCTTCAATAGATCTAATACCATTAGAACCTAACCACAATTCCTTTAATTTAGTAAGATTAGATAATGGTTTAAGATCTTCAAAATGGTTATCATCATTGTACTGACTGTATATAGTCAGGTATTCAAGATTGGTAAGACCTGCTATTGGATTTAAGTCGTCGATGGGTTCCTGGATCTCTAGTTTATTGTCTAATAACCTAAAGAAAGCTTTTTTACAGCTAACCCTACCAAAATAAGCTTTCGCTGCCCTGATAGCATCGTAGGTTTTTTTGGTTTCACCAGTAGCATTTTCACATTGTTCGATCCAAGTATCTATAGGAATCATAGCAGCAAAGCTACTTCCTGATAAAAACATGGATAAGACCATAAGTTTCTTTAGCATGTGTTACCCTTACTTTTTCTCTGAATAGATTTTGATCGTGAATATAACAGAATGGTACTTATGTAAAGCAGTAAGCTGTATCGTGCTGTTTTTTGTCGGTTAAAATAGCATTGCCCGAAATATAGGGGTGTTACTGTCTTTTTAATATCCCCAATATAGAGGCGGCTATAATCACAGTGATAATTAGTAAATAGACTTTTGGAATCAGTTGTATACCCTATAATTTAGGGTTTTTTTATCATAAGGGGATTTCATTTATCTTGAAAATATATCTCAATAAAAGCTATATCTTAACTCCATCAACTAGGTCAAAAATAAATCCATGAGTATTTATTTTAAACTCTTTTGCGTAAGATGTAAGGACTTCTGCAAGAAAGTTTTCACAAGCATCAGCTTTAACTAGGTTGAGAGTGCAACCTCCAAACCCTCCTCCCATCATTCGTGCACCAGCACATGCTGGGTGATTGGCTGCTAGGTTTTGCAGGAAGTCGAGTTCTTTAGTACTCACTTCAAATAAATCTCGTAAACTTAGGTGTGAATGATTAAGCAGGCTACCTAGTTTATTAATATCTCCATTCATTAATGCTTTAAATCCATCGACAGTGCGTTGATTTTCTGAAAGCATATGTTGCATTCTAGATTTAATCATGGAGTCGTGATTAAGAAATTCGAGATCATTTATTGTTATTTGTCTGTAGTTTGTCACCTTTGTGTTGTGTTTCTTGATAGTATCTAAGGCTTGTTCGCATTGATTGACTCGCTTCGGGTACTCGCTGGAACCAAGGGTTCTTTTTATTCCTGAATCAATGCAGACCCACTTCCAATCAGTAAGTCCTTTATGGTATTCCTGTTGCATGGAGAGATTCTCAAAATCAACCAGCTGGATTTTGTTTTTGTCAGAAAACTGACAAGCAAATTGATCGAGCAAACCACTAGGTACCCCTAGGAAATCGTGCTCAATGCGTTGAGCATATTTTATGCTATTCATAGGCTTGATTGTGAGGGAAAATACTTGGTATAAGCTATTAAGTAAGCTGAGTTCCAAAGATGCTGAAGAAGATAATCCTTTGCCAAGTGGAATGTTTCCCATGATGGAAAAACATGCACCACTCGGGCTCTTAAGGGCCTGTGGCCTATCATGAATTAATTCTTTAATGATGGATAGAGCTCCATAGGCAAACAACTGCCAGGTATTTACAGGTTTTTGTAGAAGAGAAATATCTGTTTCCCAATACTCTCCATGAGACTCTGACCAGAATATGAATTGGTTTGTCGGTAAGGGAGCATAGCTGATCAAGGTAAACCTATTGATAGCTGCTGGTAAAGACATTCCCCCCATGTAATCGGTATGTTCTCCGAGGATATTGATTCTTCCCGGGCAGCTTATAGTTCCTTGCTGTTGTCGGTGAAAGGCTCGATAAAACACTTGCTGTGAATCCAGAATTAACTGCTCTAAGCTTGCTTCTTTATCCATAATAATTGACCTATTAGCTATCATTGGTAAAAAACTGAGTTTTTTTAATTTACACAAGTATCTTTTGCATTTCATCAGAGTTTTAGTTATGTTTGTATAAGTTTTTACGGGTTTGAACTTTTTATTAAGAGGTTTTTGCAAGGGTTCCAAGCTTGTATATAAGAACTTTTAATCCTTGCGATGACAGTATAAGATACCAAATTTATGATGGAAAACGCTAAGAGGGATCAGTTTATGTCCACATTAGTAATTATGGCTGCAGGTTTAGGAAGCCGGTATAAAGGCTTAAAGCAAATAGATGAAGTAGGCCCATCAGGCGAGATCCTTATGGACTACTCTATAGGCGATGCTGTTCGTAGTGGCTTTAAAAAGATTGTGATTATTATCGCTGAGGATTTTCTCCCAATTTGCCGAGAAAAAATGCAAAAGAGATGGGGGGAGGCAGCTCCGATTACTTATGCTGTCCAGATGAAGGACGACCTGCCCGATCCGTACACTCTTCCGGAAGGTAGGATAAAACCATGGGGCACCGGACATGCACTTTTGGCAGTTAGAGGGAAGGTTAAGGGCAATTTTGCGCTAATCAATGCTGATGATTATTATGGTCCGGATGCTTTCAAACAAATGGCAGAATTCCTAGATGGAATGGATAAACAGGGATGTAATGCCAGTTTGGTGGGTTATACCTTGTCCAATACCACCTCTCCGCATGGAAGTGTGAGCAGGGGAGTTTGCCGCTTAGGTGCAAGCTCAATAGAGCTTGAAAGCATCGTTGAAAGAAAAAATATTGTTATGGATGTTGGCAGACTTTTTTGGCTTGATGACGGAAATAATCGTCACGAGCTGCTTGGTTCTGAAGTGGTCTCGATGAATTTTTGGGGCTTTAATGAGTCAGTTTTTGAAGCAATGGAAGATGAATTCTTCAAATTTCTTGCTGAAAATATTTCTCATCCGAAAAAAGAATTTTTGATTCCCGAAGCGGTCAACACCCTAGTTTCAGAAAATATACTTAAAGTTAAGGTTTTACCTACAAGTGCGCAGTGGTTTGGTATGACCTACCCCGAGGATAAATCCAAAGTAAAGCAGCAATTGCTAAAGCTAGAAAGTCCTAGCTCAAGCACAGTTTCAGATATGCGTGTGTAGTTCTCTACGGGTGGAAACCTCAAATGTTTTCGCCCCCCTTTCATTTTTTGCTAAGTATATCCATACCAATTCTTACACAACTATTTTGATACACCTCTATATTTCAATTTTTAGAGTTAATTTGTTGATTTAATGAATTTATGTACCGAATTCATTGATCTGGCTGCGTTATTCTAAGAAGTAAGCATCTATTAAAAAAAGATAATATTTATAGATATGTTCGCTAAATTTTCTAATGTTTTCAGTAAATATTTAATTTGCACTAGATTTTTATATAGAAAATGCCGATACGTTAGCTAATGACAAGAGCAGGTGTAAAAGGTGTAGGAAACAGAAATTTGAAGAAAAAGCTTCCTCTTGTTAAATAAATAATTAATTCATAAGGTTAACGTTGGTGTTAAAATGAATCGATCAATATTGTTTTTACTTTTACTCAGTACTGCCTGTGGGAAAACCAATTTCTCAGGATCAACTATTACTGAGCCAGAACATGCAAAGATACAAAACAAGGATGCTGACGGAACTGTGGCTGTTGTCGAACAGAAATCTAAATCACGAAATGTGGAATCTGCTGAACAGATCATCTTAGATCAATGTGCAAGCGGAGTTTCACAAGAAACTATTACCCAGACTATAGTGTTTCCTGAGTCTATAGAATGTGCATTCGGTAAATCTGGGAATTTACCAGAGAGAGACCAGCACTTTCAAGCGCGAATTGAACAAGTGCAGATGCTCACGATACCTCCAGACCATGTTATCTGTGATATGGCTATAAATTCGAAGACAACTGATTTGCATTATGATGATTTTTTTGTGTTGACTATAGAAGATAATATTTTAGTTTCTACTAATGAAACATTAACACCTGGCCCTAGAAGAGACGCTCGTAATAAAATCCATAAATGGGATTTCGAAGCAATAAAAGGACAGCCTTGGGGGGATGACAGAAAATATTGTTTTGGTGGCAACTCAAGCTGCAAAATTCCTTCACATGATCGCCAAGGAGCTGTTGCCATTGATATACCAAAAAATGATTTTTTGAGCTTAGCAGTTGAGCTATTTGAATTGAAACAGATTGAAATGAAGATGGTAACTTTAGGAGACAATGACGAGGGAGATTGTGAACATAGCCGCCTCGAATTAGATCTTGAAATGACTATTGCTCCCGCTAGATTCGGCAAATAATAATACTATCCTTTTTTAAAAATTAACAATTAAAATTCATATTTTTTATCGCAGTCATATTAATCAATGAGTTCTGGAGACTGCTCGTGCAAGGAGTTTTCAGTCAAGTAGATATTATTTTTGTTGTCCTTTTTTATTAACTAATTTCCTACATGAAACGGTTGTATCTTTTGATTCATCAAGCACTTTGCAAGACTTGAATTTGAAGCTCTATTCTTCAGCCAATATTCAAGACAAAACTTCTTCTTGTACTTAGTTTTTATTTTGCATTCTTCTTTGGTTGATAAATCTTTGCTTGCTGTTTTGAAACACTGACTATTCTGAATTGTAATTTCATCGTCGGTTTGATTTTTAACTGCGCAGTAGCGCATGATCCAATTGATAGGGTGTGCAGGAATGTTACAGGATTCCTTTATTGGCGATGCTATTGCTGAAAAATTTAGGAAGAAAGGCAGGACTTGGATCGTTGTTAGTTTCATATTGTTCATCATTTTGACTCCATGATTTGTCGATTGAAAAGATCTATTATAACTGGAGGTTAGTCTAAGTTAAGATTCCATTCCAATTGTCTTCCCCCTTGCTTTGCAAAAAATTTAAACTTGAATAAGAAGTAGGCTTACAATTTAGGCTCAAATTTTCTAAAGAGATAAGTAACACACGCATAAACTTTTTCTCTATTTTACAATGGATTTAGAAAACTTTAAGAATCTCATATTTTCACGAAAGGGGAGAGATTGTTAGTAACTTAGTGCGGTAAGAAACCCTATTCTTGATTGGTTTAGTGGGTTCCCAGCCTTGTTGCCTGTTGCAAGGGGGCGGATTCTTCTGTTTAAAGCTCATGGTGTTGAGACGTAGGTCAATCTTTGTTTCAAATATTTTTTCAAGCGAAAGAATTTCCTCGCAATTTCCTCCAGTTTTGACATTATCCAGATCTAACCTTTGTTTAGGAGATGTTATGAAACCTGAACTTTTAGAGGCAATCAAGAGCCAAATATCTGACTTTCCTTGTTGTAAGAATATTGACCCAGCACATATGACCAAAGCTCAAGACTTGGTTCATGCACTTATGACACATTTGTACTGCGGAGGGGAAAGCTTTGATTTGGCTCAGGCCATAAAAATTTGGAGGACTGAAGACTTTCAAGCATTCCTGAACTTAATCAGTGAGCTCAAATATCAAGTCGATGAGAACAAAAAACTTACGCTTGTTTGATATTTTGTTTCGATCTTGAGGTGATGTCTAATGACTTTTAGAATAAATAAAACTGATGCCAAGGTATTCTTTATATTGCCGCAATTCAAGCATGATAAGTCATCTTAGCTTTATTAAAAATCATCATCAAAAAATTGATAAAGTAGCACTGACGGTTGATAGTTCGTTAGCGGATTTTGTAGAAAAAATAGCTAAAAATTTTGTGAAGGTCGAGATAAAGCATTTTAGCTACCATCAGTTAGATGAAGCAAATAAATGGGTGAGAGAACCTTTATTAGAAATCTTCAAAGTTAGCATACTGATTTCTTGAGGTTTTTCAAAGAAGACCCTCTTATTTCCTCTCCAAGAAAAAACAAATTCAGCTAAAAATTTATGATAATATTGTTCGTAGATAAAGAATTAACATAAAGATTACGAATGAATACAGAATTATATAGTCAAACAAATTATTTTTTGGTATGTTTCGCGATCTGAATTGGCGGATTGCTAGATTAAGTGCAGAAGAAAAAATTCCATCGCTTCGGAAGGCGGATTTAGTTTAGTCTATGAGGCTAATCTGCTTGCAAGAAAGGGGTATTTATGTCTGCCAATCTCACTTATGAGCAAAGGTAT
>JBGCDR010000314.1:0-3489 GCA_045105515.1 Oligoflexales bacterium | reverse complement strand
CCCCTCAAGACTATACTCCCTACGTATATGCAAAATTGTATGATCAAAAAGAATCACTTGTCGTAAATAAATAAAAACTACTGATGTGATCTTAAAAAATCTGCGCTACTGATTCAACAATGGTAGGATTGGTAGTTACAGAAAGCTCACCTTGGAAGCTTGGTATGAGGAGGGTAGGAGCAAAAAAACAATCGTGTTTTGCGCCAGCGTCAAACACGCGCACACCCTATGCAACGACTTTAACCAGCTTGGATTTATCGCTGAGGTCATCGATGGACAATCTAAGGATCGAGAGGAAATTCTAGAGAAATTCAAAAAGAGGATTCAAATTTTATTAAATTACAATGTCCTTACAGAAGGTTACGACGAACCTACGATTGAATGTATCTTGTTAGCTAGGCCCACCACCTCACCCCTAGTTTACAATCAGTGCCTTGGCAGAGGACTACGGCCTGAACCTTGCAAAAAATCCTGCTTGGTCATTGATATTGTTGATCGAAGCACCCACCAGCTACAGTATAGCGCCAATCAGCTAAATGGTTTACCTGACAACTGGAGGTGTTCAAGTGACCCATTTCAAGCAAGAAAATATCTATCCAAAATTAAGGTGAATGATCCAGCTGCATTTATTAAGATCAATAAATCTGAAAATCTGAGGGAAGTGCAAAGCATCCTCATGGAGCTGCCACCTGAAACAGTTCTTGCTGGCCTAGATGGAAAGCCAGTTCCACGCTATGAGATGGCCAATAAAAGTATTAGCAAGGATAATGCTCATATTACTGCTGAAAAAATCTTAAACGATTTAGAGCGTAATTTTGAAAGAATTACTTATAATTTTGCTGATCTAAAGGTGCATTTTCAAGATCTGAATCAGGCTAATAAGAAATACTCTTTCGCCAAATGGCACCTCAAGCAGGCCACTGGACTTAATGTTATATTTTGCGAGACTAGAAAACAGTCTAATAAGAACCACAAACAAATTTTAAAAAACCAACTAGTACTTCGTCAATTAAGTTTTTCCCGATTAATCTCATAACCAAAACTTTTTCTTGCCTTGGTACGATTAAACCTCCAATTTATTTTAGTGCCTTTTTTATTGATTCGCTTATTCCAAGCTTCCGTAATACCCTTAAGATTAGCTATATTCTTGACTCTTCCATCACCTAAGCATTGACGCGAGTACATGCCGATTGCAATTTCAGCTTGATTTAACCAACTCGCATGTTTAGGAGTGTAATGGACCTCAAACCGACTCCAAAGCCTGTCTCCATCTGTCTTTCCCAAGAGGACATTTACAAATTTTTTCTTGTGAGTTGACAAATTATCCATCACCACAGTTATCTTATTTGCATCGTTGTATGCAGCAGAAATATCGCATAGGTAGCTCGCAAACTCAAGCCCATCGCGGCATTCAGTAACTTTGTTGAAATAAACTCCCTTCTTTGGTTCAACGGCGCAAAAGACATTAACTGATCCATGTCGAGAATACTCATAATCTATTTTTGTGACTTTGCCTGGAGATGCAGGTTTGCGGTCACGTGTATCGTCGATAAGTGCTACAGGCTTTTCATCTAAGCATACGACTGGATTCTTCGCATCATAGGGTCTTTCATAAACTTCAAGCACATCTTCCATTCTTTCGATATACTCATCTGAAAGTTCCTCGATACACCACATTTTCTCGCGCCAAGGTTTCAAAATTACTGATAACAAATATAATCTATTCTGAAGTTATTTGGATGCAATTCGATAAACAGAAAATTGTACACTATTTAAGAGAATAAAAAATGCCCTTAGGATAGCTATGACAAGTGTAAGGGCTTTACAGATTTGCCAGTTTCCATATTGGTAATTTATTAAACTTCCTTTTCCTTACGAAAAAGGAAAAATCTCGACAAGCACAAAAGAACTAAAGCCACAAAAGCAGGAGGCCAGTCAGAATCATTAGGATTTATTGGGTTGAAAAAACATGTGCACCTATTGCCAATAAGAAGTTGAAGAAGAAACCAGAATATGCCCATTCTCTTAGCCACTTAGGAATCAGCGGTACCCACAACGTAGCTACACCTAGGACTTTAAGAATACCCATCGGTACAATCAACCAACTTGGAAAACCAATGGCATTGAGCTCTCCTGTCATTTCATTGCTGAAGGCTACAACAACATTCTCCGACATCATCAGATATTGAGAAGCTCCTCCAAGAGCTATGATCGATACTAGTACAGTGGTCAAATAATAAGGCCAGTGTTGTTTCATTGTTCTTTCCTCTGTGTTTGATTGGAGCTAAGAATATTATAGATTTTAACACGGCATTCTAATTCTCTCCCAAAATTGCATATACGCGAACATCATTTAAAGAATGAACGCTTCTGAAACTATTGGCGGATATATGACCAAAATGCCTAAAGCTTCAAATCTCAATCATAAAAATATCTCTGTTAGACCTTCTTGCTTGCATTGGCATTTTTTTTGATATAAATCGATTCCTACCTTGTGGTTTTGCAAGCTATATTAAGAGGACTCTACATGATTTTTTACAATCCAATATCCATTTTTTTTATTCTAACTCAATTTATTTTAAGTGGTTCATTGTCTAGTGCAACACCAATTTATAACGACCAGCATGTAAATGCTGAATTATTATTATCTACAATAGAACGAGCTAAAAAGTCACTAGAAAATGGTGAAGACATTGAATTTCTCGTCTCAGATATTTACGATAGATTTAAGTATTTTAATAAAAAGGAAAACGAAAGTCCTTTTGTTTGCAAAACCTATAAAATTCATCAATTTCAAAAAAGAAAATATTTTGACGGATGCAAATTTCCTGACAAATTCAATGGTTGGAAATTCCAACTTGGTCATACTTGGATGAATCGGTATTGGAAATTTATGTGTAACTGGGACGCTAAGAACTACGACGAAAACTGTTGTCAGGGTATATGCGGGTCCTTAGTTTGTGCAGGCTTTGTTCCCTGTTTTATATTAGAGTTTGCACTTACACCATGTATTCCAAGTTATTACCAAGGAGGTAAATGCTGTAGACTAGGACTTCCAATAAGCCAAGATCAAGAAAAAGAAAAACTACTCCAATATTTAGACACCTTGCAGGAAACGCTAACCCTTTATCTGGAAAAGAACAAAGTATCAACTCCCTCCTCGGAAAAACTAGAGAGAGAATAGATCAATTGACTGATCACTGATCAAACTGATGATGAAAAAATTATTCTTAAAAACAATAAAATGATAAGGCGGATTGCTAGATTAAGTGCAGAAGAAAAAATTCCATCGCTTCGGAAGGCGGATTTAGTTTAGTCTATGAGGCTAATCTGCTTGCAAGAAAGGGATATTTATGTCTGCCAATCTCACTTATGAGCAAAGGTATGAGATAGAGGTGCTAATCAAACGCCAATATGACGTTGTTGATATTGCTGAATCGGTAGGTGTTCACAACTCAACCATTTACAGAGAGCTAAGAAAAAATTCAA
>JBGCDR010000313.1:0-6152 GCA_045105515.1 Oligoflexales bacterium | reverse complement strand
TGCTCCTATGTTAGGCAGCAGTACATTACTGGGATGACAGGGTGGGTCAATTAAGTCATGACTCCCTGGGTCAGGTCATACGCGACTGGGTGGGTCAATTTTGTGCGACTGAGTGGGTCAGTTTAAAGGTGATCGAGCATTCAGACCAAAAACAGTATATGTGCAAAATAATAAGCCATGTGTTGGCCTTTATTCCCAAAGCCCTTGCCAATATAGAAAAAAATCTCAACCTTCAAAAATTAAACCAGGTTTTCCAAGACACCTTAGAGCTCAAAGGAGTATTGGGTAGCATTTATGCGACAAAGTCCCTTGATTCACTGAATATATTTTTAGAATATGTAAAATCTAAAGATTTACAAAGGGTATCCGCATTCAAAGAGTTAAGGAAGGACCTAAAAAGTTTACAGATCGAAGCAAATGAAATTCTTAATAAAGAACGAAAGATATCATAGTTGAAATTGAGGAACGAGTCAGCTTAGCTTAAATCCATACGGACAATGTAAACAGCCACTTTCACAACAATAACCACGCTTCAGGTGATACTTCGCTGTAAAAACCATTAAACCCTCATCGTTCATATAATAATCTTGATTTTCTTCAAGCTTGATGGGCTGTTTCTTTGTCTTACTATCTTGTTTATCATCTTTAATAACCTGGCTCCTCTCTGTTAATTCAAGGTACCGATCGTAGGTATCTACATCTGCTAAACCAGCTCTATCTTCAAAATCAACTTTTTGAATACAGTCTGGATTTGTATTTATTAATTCCTTCGCCCCTTTATCACCGCTTAAACTAGTAAGATAGTGAAACCAAGTACGATTAAAAATAAGCGGATGCCCCTGTTTTCCGCAGTAAAACGGAACAAATATCTGCTTGTTCGGCGATGCTTGGTATGCATTTACCATATGACTAAAATGGGAAACTTTCAAGAGCGGTAGATCTCCCAAACATAGGAGACATGCATTATAACCAAGTTGACTAATTTTTTTAATCCCTAGCGAAATGCTAGTTCCTAGCCCATTTTGATAATCCGGATTGAAAATGCTTTGAACACCCAAACCCTCAACTTCTTGTTGTACAAGCTCGCTTTGGTGACCAAGAACCACGAAAACTGCTTTTACAGGACTGACAATCAAATTACTAAGTAGGGTCCTAATAATGCTCTGCTCGCCGTTTGGAAGGACTAATTTATTAAGAACTCCCATACGTTGCGAGCTACCAGCTGCTAGGACTAGCCCTGCTATTCCTTTTTCCAAATGCTCCACCACTTTCTAAGATGTTGTATTTATACATGATATCAATTCTGCAATGATAGCGACAGCTATATGCGAGCTGGTTTTTGCTCCGATATCAAGACCAATTGGACCATGGATACGCTTTAATTGTTCATTAGAAAAGCCATTCAAAGATAGACGCTCAAGCCTAGCTTTTTGAGATTTTTTACTTCCTAGGGCTCCAATATAGAATGCGTTGCTTGATAGAGCAAATTCCAGGCTAGGGTCATCAAACTTTGGATCATGGCTCAATACTATTACAGCCGAACGTTCATCTAGCTTAATCTCCGGGAAAGCTTCTTCAGGCCATTTACAAAGAATGTTTGTATTAGGAAAACGAGCTTGGGAAGCAAAAGTTGAACGTGGGTCAATTAAAGTGGGCTCGAAACCTGCAATTTTGGCCATAGGAATTAATGCTTGAGAAATATGCACGGCACCAACAATATAAAGAGATAAAGGCTTTAAACAAGATTTAATAAAATATTGTTTATCTTTTTTCTCGAAGAAACCATTGGTTCCGCTCATCATTTTTTCTTTAGTTGCGTCACACAAGACCATAGAACCAAAAATAGTTCTAGTATTTGAATCAAAATATTCAGTTTTTCCCTCACTTAAATCAGTAAGCAATGCAAAATTTCTACGCTCTAATAAACCTTGACGAATTAATTTTATTTCCGGTTTCACTAGTTCCACATAGATTTTTATGCTTCCTCCGCATGCAAGTCCGGATTCTAAGGCATCTTGGTGACTGATTCCAAAAGATAAGGTCCTTGCTTGGCCGTCAGCAATCACACCCATAGCTTCTTCAATAACTTCTCGCTCAATACACCCACCTGAAAGTGAGCCTACAAATTCTAAATTTTGATTTACTGCTAGCTGGCTACCTACTGGCCGTGGGGCTGATTTCCATGTATTTATAACAGTTGCTACAGCGGTCTTAAGATCGCGACTTATCCATTTATCTACCTTTTCATATATTTCCAAATTTTCATCATACATTTAATTATGATTCCTTATACTCTTCAGAGTTTTCAGGTAAGCTACACCGACAAGACGCCATTTTTGTGTAAACTCAAAACCAATATACACATTCACCTTAAATTTAACATTTTTAACTGATTTACAAATATATTAAAGACTACTAGGTAATATTTTCCAATCTTTAAATTTTATTAAAAATATAAAATATAGCTATCTAAAATATAAAGGAGTGAAAATGAAAACAAGCGAACAAAATATCTATAAAGGCTCATTTTTTGTTGATGATATAGAATGGAATCAAAAGACAAAAAACTTTAGTAAAAATGTCAAAGAGCTTTTAAACAAAATTAGAGATAAGGTAAAAGAAGCGAAGAGAATGGCATCCTGAACTATATTTACAGCCTATTTTTAAATTGCCAAGCTCCCTTCCCAGGTATTTTTTCTAAAATCGTCTTGCATCTATTGCACTCTTCCTATGAGTAATGTAAAGATATTATAAATAATAGATAAATATTTAGCTAACAAACTACAGGACAACTTAAGATGTTAGCATATTGCCAATATTTATTGCTTACCCTATTGTTCTGCTGTAGCTCCTGTATGAGCGGAATCCCAATTATTGGAATTGACGAAGATGGCGTTAAAAACGTAAAAATCACCAAATCAAAATACTCGAAAAAAATGGGAGAAGTCTTAGCTGACATACATGATGCTGCGATCGTTCCTGCAAATAGACTCGCTCTTGATGGAGGTTTAGATCAATGGGAACTGCAATGGTTTAACATAGGTGTGGGAATCGAAGGGAAAGTCGGTATTATAGGTTTAGTTTCACTTGCAGCTCGTCCGCGCATCAGACTATATTTCAGAAAAAAATAAGTTCTAATTGGGGGTATATTCCTTATGATTAGCGGAAATTATATAAAAATCACTTCAATCTACCTGTTTTCTACCCTGCTAACATATTTCAATATTCCCTTATTTGCCGCTATGCCGGAAAGCTGGTACAGAATAGATGATGAATACACTAAAAAATCTGAGACCCTATTCGACTGGGAAAGGCCAAGCAAGAAATTTAGCGAAGAATTAAACGATTTATTTGAAGCTCAAGGCGACTCTTTTGAAGCATTTTTACAGGAAAGTAACTATGCTATGGGAAAGTCGCATAATGCCTGGGAACTCTCTGTTATCAGGTCTCAGTTAGCTTTATCAGCAGATGGAGTTCTAGGCATTTTAGCTTTAAAAGGTACTGTAGCAGCTGAGTTAAGATGGTTTAAAAAGTCATATTTGAAAAAATTTGATTTGAACTATGATTCTGTACCTGATAATCAAGCACATGCTACCTTCAACCCTTATATAAGTGAAGAAGAAATTAATCATATTCTAATCGCTATAGTAGATAAAGCTGTTCAAACTGGTCGAATTTCAAATCGTGATTTAATGTTAGAAGGCTTAAAAGATAAAGTAAACAAAACCAAGCGAATGTTATTTAGTGTTCCTGACACATCCTTTTTTCCGTTTTCGTTATATATTTTCCGTATTGAGCTGATATTTAATGCGTCGGGAAGGATTCTCCCGTTTATGACTGCTGGAGGAGACCTCAGAATTCGCCTTGATTGGCAACTAGGAGATTCAAATAAAACGAAGAATGAATCGAAAAAATCTCAAATCAGAGATATATCTAGCGAGTCCTTTGAACAACTTGTTACAGGATTTTGCCAGGATATGGGGGTTCTGGTCAAGCGTGAGCCTTTTGGCTCCAAATTTAGAGTGAAAGGGTTTCAAATTAGAATAGGTCAAACAACAGGAGGTCGGGTTGGTGTTGCGAGAGCCTCAGGATCTATAGCTGGGATGCTATTTTTTAAGAAAAATCGCTCTATGCGCAATAATAAAGAATACCAATCGATTCAATCATCAAGTAATAGTTCGTTCAATTTGATAAGACCACAATTCCACCAACTTCCTGAAAACAGTTATATTTTATCTGATAGCTACCTGAAAAAGGTAAGTAATAGAAAAAGTAATATCATTACCATTAACCGAGAGAAATTCCGCCAAGGTCTGCAAAAAGCCGAAAAAATTGGTTCCTATCTGATGGAGCAAGCCAGTCGTATTAAATACAGAAACTGGGATTTACGCGAAATAAGAACAGATTATCAACTATCTTTAGCAGGTAGCTTGGGAGTAGCAACAATTGGTGGCTTTGGAGAACTTAGAATTGAATACAAAAAAATTTAATATATTTGTACTTGTAAAAAATCTTTTAATTCTACTTCCGTTGCTTTTTTTATCTGTTAATAATGCTCGAGGAGAAGATGAACTAGAACGAATTGAATACAAATATCAAATAGAATCACATTTTGTTGATCTATTTCGAAAAATTAACAAAGACAATATCCCATCATTTGAAACCCAAGATTATCATAAATCAACATGGAAGTACCATGCATTTATCTTCAGAGTTCGTCCTCGGATTGGTTTCAATATTCCAGGCATGATCTCACTAACAATGGTACCTGAAACTGAATTCTATTGGGCTAAAAAAATCCGCTTATAAAAATTTGCATTCAATTTTCTCTATTCTTGTTTTTCTTTAACTCGCATTTTTTGTAGAAAAATCCTACCGTCGTGTTCTTTGATACTAATTTTATAATCATGTGAACTTGCTGAGACCTCTTCATAAACAATACCAGGTAACGTTAATGATTTGTTAATTAATTCATAGCCAAATATAAATGTGGTCGCAACAGCGCTAACATATGGGAAATATTTATCTAAATAAGGTAAAAATAAGGAATCTTTGTTAATATTGTCCTTGATTCCATTTAGGATATTATAAAAACCAAAAGCCTTTATCCCACTTTTCGTTACTAGCTCTGCTTCTGCGATAATCTGTTCTCCGCCTTTATTTATTTGCCGAAAATAGAACGAAATAGATTGATCTAAATCCAAATCAATTTCAATTAAATCACCTTCAGTTCCATTTTCAGATATATGTTCATACTTATAGTTATAAATATTCAGAACATCTGCAACACATGAGTTGGTGTAAACAGAAAAAATATATGGGGAATGATTTTCTATGATCACGGACCTTGCAAAAACATCAGTACTGAAAAGGATAATGCTGTTAAGCATCAATAACAAAAATTGATTTTTCATTTACTACCTCAGTTGAAATTTTTATTTCACCCGTCAAAAATGTTTATAATCAAGTAAGCCAGACTTTTCATTATTTTTTAACTCAAGTAGGATATTTTCATAATAATTAATAGTATATTTAATTTACTGTTTTAGCACTTAATAGCTAACATCATAAATTATTATTAGTTTCCGAGAATCCCGATTTCTTATAACTAGGTTTCCGCCGTTACAAAAAAATACATTATAACCAGCTAATATTGCATTGAATCATCCGAAGCGTAGGTTTACTTTTCTGGCCAAACCTAGTTATAATTAGAACTATGAGTTACCAAATTGAGCAACAAATTGGCAGCAGCATTTATGTTTACCAGGTTGAAAGCTATTGGGATAAAGAGAAAAAACAGGCTCGACAAAAAAGAAAATATTTAGGAAAAAAAGATCCCGAAACTGGAAACATATTAAACAAAATTGACGAACACACTGTCAAAATGGTTTGTGATTATGGGTGCGCTTTCCTTGTCAATGAAGTGATAAAACAGTGTGGTATAAAGGATTGTATTGAATCTGTCTTCTCCTCATTTTCATCTCTCATAATAAAGTTGATTATTTTTGATGTAATAGAATCAGAGCCTCTGTACTTATTTCAAAGTTGGCAAGAAAATATTTATGGAAGCAAGAAGTCTAAAAGTTCATCACAATATATTAGTGATTTTACCGTTAAATTGAGCGAAATGGAGTATCAACGAGAATTATTTA
>JBGCDR010000312.1:0-12674 GCA_045105515.1 Oligoflexales bacterium | reverse complement strand
GAAGATATTTAATTGCCGAAAATATGGTATTTTTCACTTATCACTGGAAAATAAGAAGATTTTTTAAAATTAATTTCAACCGCGATAAAAAAAACTGAGTTGCAAAGGCAAGAATTTAGTTTCCGACCAGACACTAAATAGCAAATGAAACTTGGAGCTAGGTTTTTGGAAACTTCCGTTTGAGTATGATCGCTGCAAGGCACTTCTTGATTTGGATTTGTTGGTAAGAGTAGGTATTCTACAATGCTAATTTCCTCGGGTGGGTAAGTTGGAAATTGCTGCAATTTTTTCCAGGACCCCTTCCAAAGGAACATACTTATATATATTTCCATTATTAGTAAAATACTCATTATAAATGATTCCATTAAAAACCCTGAACTCTTTGCTCAAGATGCCTAACCCACTTTGGCCAGTGTTCGTCGAGTTTTCTTGATTTTATTCTTCTGGTCTTTGCGAATAAATATTTGGAACTTTCACTCTCACATCCAAGCTTGTCAAATTTTTCTTGTAATAGATTGGAAAGTAGAGAGTATTTTAAAAAGTATAGATCTTTCTGAAATTTTGGATTGAGTTTGGTCAAATAAGTGAAGGAATCATCTAGATTATTTCTTGCTGCAAGCAAACCTCCACATTTCCTAGTAAACTGTTCTTCATTCTTGTAATCATCTATGATGTCATACGAGCGAATTAAAGCTTTCATATGAGTGTTTTGCTGTTCAATACTGAGAGTGAATAGCACTACAAACACGGTAAAAAAGATAAAATATGACATATCTCCCTCTTACTCATGGTCGGTTGTGGTGAATTTTGCCTTCTCATAGCTATCATGGCAAAGGACTTTGATTTTATATTTTTGTCGTTTGGGGTTGAGCAATCTTTACGCCAAATCCTCCTTCAAGGGGGGGCTAGTAAAAAAAGCCTATTCTTGAGGCCTACGGAGGGTTTCACTTGTTTTTCTTAAAGAATCTGATTAAATTGCTGACTTGCCATAATTCACGGTAAAAATAATAGGTTATGGTTTTGTGCTAAGTTTTATAATCACATGGAACGAATTCGGCATAAGTAGGGGTAAGTGTTGGCACAATCTTCAGCTAAAACGTCCATTTCGGGTGGTCACCCAATTTTAGAAAAGGAGCAGAAATCTTCGCTGCTAGCAATTTCAATGGTGAGTTTTTTATGGTCAACCTCCTCCTTGATGGTTTTTTCGGTTTTGCCTTCTTTTTTAAGCGAGGAGCTAGGAGTCAATAACCGTGGCCTTGGGATTATAGAAGGGCTAGCTCTACTCCTATCTTTTTTAGCTAAGGTAGTAGCAGGGTTTGCCAGCGATTACTTTATTTATCGCAAGCCTCTCATAATGAGTGGGAGTGTGCTCACAGCGCTTGCTAAATCAGGGTTTGTTTTCATAACAGGGTTCAAGAGCGCATTCTTGATACGTTTTCTTGATCGTTTTAGTAAAGGTTTACGTTCTGCTCCAACAGACGCATTACTTGCAGATCTAGGGTCTGCTCCAAACTATGGATTTGTTTTTGGCCTGAGACAAAGTCTTTATACTAGTGGCGCTGTTTGTGGTGCTATACTATCGATGATCCTACTACATTTTTTTGGATCCAATTTTCAACTAATTTTTGTAGCTGCAACGTTCCCTTCAATACTTGCTATTTTACTGCTTGCTAAAGGAGTGAAAGAAAAAACAAAGTTCAAACCTTGCAAAGTTTATTTTCGATTGTCAGATTTTAAGGGTTTTTCGAATAGCTATTGGGCATTGATGCTTTGTTTGGCTTTTTTGATGTTAGCAAGGTTTAGCGAAGCTTTCATAACATTAAGGGTTAGAGAGTTGGGTCTTCAGTTGCAGTTTATTCCAATGGTTATTGTCATAATGGACCTTGTGCATCTTTCTGTCGCTTATCCTTTGGGAAAATGGGCAGATCAGGTAAGCCGAGAAAAACTTCTTTTATGTGGAATGTTTGTACAACTGATAGCTGCTCTAACCTTAGCAAGTGTTAATGACCTTGCCGGAGCTTTCATGGGCGTGGTTTTAATTGGACTGTATATGGGCATGACCCAAGGTGTCATGAGGGCCATAATTGCACAGCATTGCCCAGAGCATTTGCGTGGCAGTGGTTTTGCATTATTTTATCTTTTCAGCGGGATTTCGGTTTTTGGCGGAAATTATATTGCTGGACAGTTAGGTGATGAGTTTGGACTTTATGCGGCTTTCCTTGGTGGTGCGGTTTTCACCGGATTTGCATTATGCCTCTACTTTCTACAACTTTTACTAAAGTCTGACTTTCTTAGAAAATATGCTACTCTTTATCTTTTTAAAACTCGTATGAAACTTTTGCCCTGATTAAATTGCTAAACGAAGTTCGTGCACTTTCTATGGAGAGTGCTAATCTTGCGGGAATCAGCTGGAGGTGGGCTCCTAGCTGGGTACTGAAGTTGATAAAATTTTCATCGCTTGGATCATTAGTGGTTTCGGCTGAATCAATTTGATAATTTTCTTTTGTTTTGAGCATGTGTTGATGAACATTGATTCCTGAAAAAAAACTCAGACGTTGATATCCCCAGCTTACTTGAATATTTGCTGTATTGCTTTGGAGGGCATATTTTTTGAGTCCATAGGTTTTTGACCATTGAATGCTAGAGGAAATTGCTGGTAGGCCGAATGACTCAAAAACAGTCCATTTCAGATCAATTGAAAGCTGATTTAGGTCTTTTTCCTGATTGTTGAGAGAGCTTGTTACTTTAGCAAAGGAGACTCCATAGCTGAAAGGATAAAATAGCCCCTGATTCCAGGTGATGAAGTTCTTGCTAATCTTTCCTTCTTGAGGAAAAATGTGCAGATTGGATGCATGATCTTGGTGTAAACTAACCATCTCAATCCCCGTACTCAGGCAGATACGGCCTGGACTTCTTGCACCTGAGGGTTCCACTGGGCTGCTGCTATTTAATTGGCTTAACTCTTGCTGGAATTGCGAAAGTTCCCCCAGAGCACCAAAGCTGTTCTTCGTTAAAATCACAGAGCAGTAAATAACAAGTCTGAAAAGTATAGGTTTTCTTGCTTGGAAAGGCATCGATTCTACTTATGAAAATTGCTTATATAGATCATTATGACAGTTTTAGTTACAATCTCATAGATTGGATTGGAAAAACCTCTCTTCCAATAGATCTAGAACTGATCCCATTCGATGATGAAATCAAGGTCAAAAAGCTTTATATAAATCCACGAGCTCTTTTGATTTCACCTGGCCCTAACTCACCAAACCAGGCTTCTTCAACAGTGGCTTTAGTAAAGCACTATTTGGGAAAGGTCCCTATCCTTGGAGTTTGCCTAGGACATCAAATACTAGGTCATGTTCTTGGGTACAAAATTCAAAAGTCCTCTAACCCTCTTCATGGAGGTAAAAAACAGATCCATGTCGAGGATTCTTCACTATTTCTTGCGGGCCTAAAATCACCAAGTCTTGTTGCAGCTTATCATTCACTTTCTTTAACTCCTCATGATCCATGTTTATGGACTAGGGTTGTTGCAGTTTGTGCTCAAGGGGAAATAATGGCCATTGAGTACGCACCCCCTTCACAAATTCCGGCTTTAGGCGTGCAGTTTCATCCAGAGTCTTTTTTAAGTGATTGCATGATGGCCATAAGAAGCAATTGGTTAGCATCTGTAGCTATGTGGGGCTCTAAGAGATATCAAGTAGATTCTTACTTTAGCTCGTCTGATGACATTCACGGTTCAATAGGATACTTTACTTGACCCACCTTCACTAGGCCTCTTCTTTAATAAGGTGCCAATAAGCCCTCGAATGGAAAGGAGGGGTCTGGTGGGTTGTCAGCCAAAAGAGGGTTCGAGGAGTGTGCCTGGGAAGAAAAGAGCGCCTCCTGTAAAAGGTTCAAGAGTTAGGAAAGTGTAAAGGATGAAATTATGAGTGAAAGACAAAGGGTTAGAGTAAGAGTTGCTCCCTCTCCTACTGGCGACCCTCACGTGGGTACTGCTTATGTAACCCTTTTTAACTACGTCCTTGCAAAGCAAGCTGGAGGAGATCTGATCTTACGGATCGAAGATACAGACCAGAGCCGCGCAAAAGCTTCAAGCGAGCAACAAATTTACGAAAGCCTTTCTTGGCTTGGTTTGGAATGGGATGAAGGACCTGATAAAGGTGGTAATTATGGGCCGTACCGCCAGTCGGAGAGAAAGGCAATCCACCTTGAGCATGCTCATCAACTTTTAAAGTCAGGGCATGCATATCGTTGTTTTTGCAGCCAAGAGCGCCTAACAAAACTTCGGGAGCAGCAACGCGCTGAAGGAAGGATGCTTGGATATGATGGTCACTGCAGATCGCTGACAGAAGATGAAGTGGCAAAGCAGCTAGAAACTGGTAGCTCTTGTGTTATTCGTCTTAAAGTCCCAAAGGATGGGTTTACTCAATTTGAGGATGCCATACGCGGTCCCATTGAAATTCAAAATAGTCAATTAGATGATCAGGTACTTATCAAATCTGATGGATTCCCAACTTATCATTTGGCCAATGTGGTCGATGATCATCTGATGGAAATAAGTCATGTAGTCCGAGCGGAAGAGTGGATTTCATCTACACCTAAGCATGTGCTGCTTTACAAGGCATTTGGCTGGGAACTACCTGTATTTGCTCATGTCCCTCTGCTCAGAAATGCAGATAAAAGTAAAATCTCTAAAAGAAAAAATCCGGTTTCGCTTAACTATTACAAGCGAAAGGGTATCTTGCCTGAAGCGATGGTTAATTTTTTGGCTTTGATGGGATGGTCGTTTGGAGATGATCAAGAAATTTTTAGTCCCCAGGCAATGATGGAAAAATTTAGGCTGAAGGACATTCATCTCGGTGGCCCCGTATTTGATGTAGTCAAACTAAAGCATATTAACCAACAATATTTGCAAAAGTTGGGAGCCCAAAACTTTAGCAGCTACCTTCGTGAGCAAGTCTTTACTAAACAGTATTTGGAAAGCTTATATCCTCTTTACAAAGAACGTTTAGAATGCTTTGAGCAATTTGTGGATCGTTCTGCTTTTTTCTTTAATGGTGACCTTAATTATGACGGTCTACCACTTATTCCAAAGAGTAAAGATCCGAAAGAGATGCGTACGATGCTTAAAGGACTTATTGAGGAGCTTGATGAGCTTTATGATTGGGATGCTGAATCTATTCAGAGCTTTTTGAACTCTTATAGAGAAAAGGTTGCTTGGAAGCCGCGAGATTTTTTCATGCCTATCAGGTTAATCACTACTGGTAGAAAGGACTCCCCACCTTTGGCAGAAAGTCTCGAGGTCCTTGGAAGAGAAATGGTTAGATTTAGGTTGAGAGATGTGTTGAATGGACCATATTTGAAATCTTAGAAGGTTTAAGTCTAAGCAGAAACCTTCTTGATTGCAGCTCCTAAAGCTTCCAGCTTTTTTTCAATCTGAAAATAGCCGCGTTCTATTTGATCGATATTCAATATTTCGCTTGTTCCATGGGCAATAGCAGCTGCCATAAGTAGAGCCATTCCAGCCCTCACATCCGGTGAACTCATCCTTGAGCCGCTTAAACGACTGGGACCACTAATAACAGCTCGATGCGGGTCGCATAAAACAATCCCAGCTCCCATTGCCATAAGTTTATCCGTAAAGAACATTCTGCCTTCAAACATCTTTTCATGGAAAAGAATATTCCCTTGGGCTTGGCTTGCGGCAACGATAGCTACTGACATTAAGTCCGTAGGAAATGCTGGCCACGGTCCACTGTAAATGCTTGTTATTCTCCCACTAAGGTCTCTTTGCATGAGTAACTCCTTAGTACCGTCAATTTGAAGGGATGACTCACTGACCAATGGCTCAATGCCCAAGCGACTTAAGGTTTTTAAGATAAACCGAAGGTCGTGGGTTTCGACATCCTCTATGGTGATCTTACCTCTACCGATAGCTCCAAGGCAGAGAAAGCTGCCGACTTCCATAAAGTCAGAACTAATCTGATGTTCGGCTCCATTCAGTTTTTCAACACCTTGGATCTCGAGGCGGTTCGATCCAATTCCCGAAACTTTAGCTCCCATGCGATTGAGCAATCTGCATAGGCCAGAGACATGTGGTTCTGATGCTGCATTATGGATCACTGTCTTTCCCTGGCATCTCACACTAAGTAATAAGAGGTTTTCTGTAGCAGTTACCGACGGCTCATCAAGATACAAGTCGGTGCCAGTTAAGGTTTTTAGTTCACCCGTGATAGGGTTTCCAAAATTTAGTTTAGCCCCAAGTAACTCCATTCCCTCGAAGTGAGTATCTATCCTTCTGGCGCCGATTACATCGCCTCCTGGCAAAGGAAGTTCGACTTTTCCAAACCGAGATAGAAGAGGTCCAAGGAATAATATGGAGGCTCTTACGTGGGAACAAAGTTCTTTGTCAGGCTTATAATGTTTATTATTCTTTGCGCATAAGCTCAAAGAGTCTTCGCTTGTCCACTCTACTTCGACCCCTAAGTCAGCTAAAGTATCACAAACTGTGAGAACGTCACCGATACGCGGTATTCTTTTTAAGCATACTACTTCATCGGTTAACAAACAGGTCATTAGAGCTGGAAGAGCTTCGTTCTTATTGCCACCCGGTCTTACTGAGCCATTAAGGGGATGGCCTCCTTCTATGTGAAATTTCCACATAATACCCTCTTGCGTTTGAGTGGGATCTTAGTCTCCATCTCATTAAAGTCGAATGTATAGCCTAATGTTTATTGAAGAAGTTCTATGAGGTCCTGTCGCGACATGGTTTTGAAGATTTCTTCGTCTCTTTCCAAGAAAGTGTTGAAAATAGTCTGTTTTTTCATGATCATTTTGGATATTTTTTCTTCCAAAGTACCTCGTGTTACCATTTTCATGACCTGCACAAACTTTTTTTGTCCAATTCTGTGAACCCGGTCTGTAGCTTGGTTCTCTTTGCTAGCATTCCACCAACGGTCGTAATGAATCACGACTGAAGCTGCGGTCAGGTCTATACCTATTCCACCAGCTAAGAGTGAACCGACAAAGATCTTAATATCAGGATCAGTTTGAAACGTCTCAATAACCTTGCCCCTTCGGCGAGTTTGGCCGGTCATTGTAACACAACCAATTTTATTTTCATCACAGTATTGCTTGATGATCTTGATCATTTTCACATACTGGCTAAATATAACAATTTTATTGCCTGAGTCTAAGGCCTCGCTGACAATCTCCTTCAATAACTCGAATTTTCCACTTTCGTGGTTTTTATAGTCAGATTGATCTCTTAATAAAGCTGGGTGATTACATACTTGTTTCAGTAGCTGTAAAATTGCAAAAACATGCAAATATGGAACTGGGTTGTTGTCATCGTTTAATTTATTGATCAAAGGCTTGGCCTTTAAGTTGATGATCTCCCGGTACAGCTTCACTTGCTCATTGGAAAGGGTACAATGCCTAATATCCTCAATCTTAGCTGGAAGGTCAGATAGAACTTGCTTTTTAGAACGTCTTAGTTTCAATGGATATATTAATTTTTGTAAGGCAAGCTCAGTTTCCAAGTCTTTGTTTTGGATTGGATTGATGAAGTGCTTTCGGAAGTAGTCATCAGAACCTAAATACCCTGGTACAAGAAAGTCGAAAAGGTTTTTAAGTTCACCTAAATGGTTTTCCATTGGAGTTCCAGTTAGGCAAAGACGGATTTTACTTTGTAATTTACAAGCAGCACGATATGTCGCTGTATTGTTGTTTTTCACATAGTGTGCTTCATCTAAGATAATAGCATGCCAAGAAACTTCTGAAAGTTTCTTAATGTCTCTAAGAAGAATACCGTAACTCGTTATCAAAGTATCTTTTTGATTATTTAGGTTTTCAAATAATTTTAACCTTTTCGGTCCATGATATTTGAATGGTCGCAAGTTTGGAGCAAAGTCGTTAACCTTATCTTCCCAGTGGTCTAAAACTGTTGTTGGGCAAATCACTAGAAATTTTGGTATAACTTTTTCCCCACTTTCCGACTCCTCATTTTGAATTGCTGACATCACTGCCATAGCCTGGTGGGTTTTTCCTAATCCCATTTCATCTGCTAGAAGGCCGTGGAGTTTATTTTGATAAAGCCACCAAAACCATTTCAGACCTTCATGTTGGTAAGATCTCAAGTTTAGATTGGTGTGGTTTATGTGTGGGGTAGTAGTGTTAGGGTTGTATTCAATTCTGTTGCGAATTTTTTGTAAAACTTTTTTGCTGCCAACAAACTTATCAAAGTCTCCTATTGCAGCTTTAAGGCGCATAAGTCCTAGGGTATCCACCTTTATAAATTTCTCATCTTCATCTAGATCCCAATCATGTTGGGTGATGAAATCTGGAATTTTTAGCCATGTTTCTCCAGCTTTTATATATTTTCTCTTATTTTTCTTAGCTTGTAACATTAATTCAGCCATGGAAATACTTGACTTGCCTTGCCCATATCTAGGGTCTAGCCTAAACCAACCTTCTTGCTCACTATGGATCTTAATTTCAGATAGTTCAGGGATATTTTGAATTTTAGGTTGCTTTAAGTTTTTATCGAGCCAAATAGGAGCTGCAGAATAGTAGTCATTAAAACTGTTTTGGATAAATTTTGCAGCATCATCATCTTTAAAGGTTCGACTTAGAGGGAGCTCATACCAATCTGGTTTTACTAAATTTCTATCAACAGGAAGGTAACCTTTGCCAGGAATGAATATAAACTCTTGACCAATATACTTGCTACAACTTTTGACTGGTATAAAAGTATAAGATTTTTCTGTTCCATTGGTCTCAATTGAGGATAGCTTTACATAACGATCGGAAAAGTGGTTAATATTAAGCTGTTTATCTCCCTTATTTAGGGTTCCAGATTTAACCACAACTGATCTTTCAGCTACAATTTTTTCGGTATCGCTGAAGTATATTCTCGTTCCCAGTTCTACAGGAGTTTTATAAATTTTTAATGCACGCAGTTCATTGCTCATTGAGTTTGGTGAAGGATGAGATAATAGAAACCTTGCTGATTCGTCTACACTTAAATCATAGTTAGTCATACTACCGGGTTTTATTTCAATTTTTACCCTGATGCTGGGGCCTTGCGAAATCAATGAGATATTCTGAATAGAACCTTTGAGATGGTCGAGCAGAGATTGAGAAGCACCTTTCAGCTTTTCTTTGTTGTTTGTTGGAATTCTTTTAGTGGGTTCTTCAAGGGGTGTAATACCCTTCTTGATTTTTTTTGACTTCGATATTGAAGGAGGTTTCAAGGGCATCTTCACATCGAGCTTATTTATGAAATTTGCTTTTTCACGATCGATATGAATCATTAAAGCTGCTATATGCTCGCAATACTGACCATAAGAGCGATTTTTTCTGCAAGTGCACTCTATCCACTGGATTACTTTGCCACTAGGGTGGATTTTAAGCCTAACTTCGGATATGGGTCGGTTATTATTTTGAACCTTGCAAGTTATTAAATTGTGCATAGCTTGCACACCAGTTACTTTTCCTGCTTGGTAAAGATCGACTCCTTCAAGCCAATCGTCTTCCGACAGGTGTTCATAAAAATACTCAAGGAGGTCAACTTTTTGGGTGGCAGTTTTGATCATAGCTGGGCTTTTTGAATAGTGTTAAAAGTGCACATCAAATACGTATATTAAATATACCTGTTGGTTAAATCAAAAGAAACAGCTTGGATCCATGTGATTATGAGACTTTCTGTTTATGATATAACTATTAGCCGATTCCATTCTACTTGTAAAACTAAACAAATGCTATCGAGGCCCGATAGGTTTTTTAAGTAAGCGTCGCATTTAAACGTGTGTGGTTTACTAGTTATAAAAATGGAACCCTTTTATTTTAAATAAATCTAATTAAATTAGCAATTTGAAAATAGGGTAAAGGTGTCGTAAGTGATTGAAATAAAAGAACAAGAAGAGCGCAGAATGGCTTCAAGGGATTTGATGTCATTTTTAACCCAGTATACCCAAATGCTAGAGCTTCAGCTCGAAGCTGTTCGCAAAGATATGGATAAAACGACTGGGGAACTCATGGAAGGTATTAAAGAAATTAATCAATCTCACGGTTTAAACAAGAGCAAAGCTGAGGCTGTTTTAATAAAAGAAGGTAACAGTCATGCTGAAGAGAAAAAAGACGCCTTCACTGAAGTTTCATCTAGAAATATAGAAAAGGAAGAGCAATTACAGTTGAAGAAAGAAATTGCACAAGGGGCGGAAGAAATTTCCCAAGGCATGAAGGAAGCTGGCGGAAAGTTTAAGTCTCACATGAGCTCCCTGAAACAGCTCGATGCTAACCTTCATGACCTGCTAATGAAAATGATGGGAACTTTATCGACTGATGACGTTGTTGGTCAAAGGTTAGAACATATAAGTAGTGCTATCAAAATCCTAAACAAGGGCCTCGTTGGCTTAGTAAGCAACTTTGATGATAAGTTCAAACTGGAATATATTAAAAAAATGAATAGTAGCTTGGAAACAAAAGTCTTCAAATCATATACAATGGAAGTTGAAAAGAAAATATTTACCAAAGTTTTTAGGTAGTTTGCGTGCTTTTAGCAACCGAAATAATGTTAACTGCTACTTTTAATGGGGTGTAGCAATGGCAAAGAAAATCTTAATAGTAGATGATTCGCGAACCATTCGTCAGCAAGTGACTTTCACTCTGAGTAAAGGGGGTTACCAGGTGGTCGAAGCTGAAGATGGAGTGCAGGGAATCGAAAAACTCCGCAGTGAAGACGGAATAGCTATGGTTATTAGCGATGTCAACATGCCTAATATGGATGGCCTTGAAATGGTTGAGACCATAAAAAAGGATTCAGCTATTAATGGCGTTCCAATCATAATGCTAACGACGGAAGGTAGTGGCGAATTGATAAACCGAGCAAAAGCAGCAGGTGCTAAGGGTTGGTTGGTAAAACCCTTCGAGCCTGATCAGCTTATTGCAGCTGTTACAAAATTAGCTGGCTAAACTTTATTGTGCAAAATTTACACCCCCTTAATGCTGAACAAAGGCTTGCAATTAGCCGAGCTACCAGGGAGCTAAGTCATGGATTCTGAAGCAGAGCGTCTTGCCGCAAGTAGGGAAATTGTTAATTTCCTTCAAAAATATACGGAAGTTATCGAACTCCAGCTTGTTGGTGTGCGGGCAATGATTGAGGAATCTGTTGAAACAGTCATGTCTGGTATAAATGATCTATCAAAAGAAACTGCTGAAAAAGCCGAATCTGCAAATGCAGCACTAGAAAAAACATATTTAGATCCTGATGCAAAAACTAAGGATTTGGTTGGTTTCATTCAAGATTCAGTTGATGGCCTGATCAAGGAAGCTCAGGAAAACAAGGACGCCAGCCAGATGGAATCAAGTGTACTCGATAACCAACTTCGCCGATTTGGCGGGAAATTTTCTAAGCACATGGAAGCGCTCAGCAGTATCGACAAAGAGGTTTCCAGCACTTTGTATAAAATGGTTTCATCTCTTTCCAATGATGATGTGATTCGCCAAAAATTAGAGCATGCTTGTGATTCTGTCCACGCTTTGCAGGTTAGTCTATCCTCTGTACTAGTGAATTTCGAAGAAAGTTATAGATTGAGAGAAGTGAAGAAGATGAAAGATGATCTGTTGGGTTATACTTTCAGGCTATACACGGCTGAAGATGAGAAAGCTATATTCAAACAGTTTTTCAAGACTCCAGACTAGTTCCTATTTAACCTTCTTCAGTGCATCCTTGTTCTGCAGTCTTCCAAGTAGAAACAGCGTCCTGTGATAGAGATCCAGATTGATCTCCTCCTCCATGTGATCCGGATGACCCTGAAAGCTTCCCAAACAGAGTTGAACCGTCCTCAGAAGTGTCGAAGCTTAGGAAAATTGCCCTATTAGAGGCATCATCGCCTTCTACAAGAGCTTCCCCTGCGATAGGAAAGCTTCCGCCATGGCAGTTACTTGTCCCACAGCTGGATGCAACTGCTGGCGCGATATTAGTAGTAAATGCAGTCAAAGCTGCTGCGCATCCGTCATCAGTAGATCCATCTCCGCCATCAGTCACTTCTCCGCCATCAGTTCCGTCAGTGGATCCATTATCAGTGGAATCGTCGGTACTTGTTTCTGTGCCATCCGTATCAGAAGCAACCTCTGCTTCATCTGTGTAATCTACATACATGCTCTTTTGTAATCCGCATGCTCCTAACAAAAATCCAATAAAAATCAGAGTCAGTTTGGTGCGACTAGAAATGCTCATTGAACTTATCCTTATAAGGCTTAACTACCACAGGTCTTTTCGGTCGTTGGGCCGCAGTGCTTAAATAGAAATAAATTTGTTACATAACTCGGCGAAAATATGTCCATCATCCTGTTTTTATTAAATATAATAATTTTCTTAAATTATTTACTAATATTGTTTGACAGACCAAGGGAGTGTGCGTATAACCCAACTTCGTCGCTACAAACGACACAAGATACTGAAAGATCTTTGAAAACTGAATAGCATTGAAAAGAATTAAGAAAAAACCTGTCAAAAACGGAGAGTTGGGTAAGGTTGTGAAGCCTTAGCAACATAAAGTCTTTGACTTTCTTATAGTAAATTAAGTCGCTTCGAGAGCGGTCATTGCGATCGCAATTGTCACCCGAATGTTACGTAGACGTCATCTCGACTAAGCGTAGCAAGTGGAGAG
>JBGCDR010000311.1:0-6363 GCA_045105515.1 Oligoflexales bacterium | reverse complement strand
AATAAAAGTGAGCCATTTTTTTTAAGTTTTTTCTTCCTATATTTTTTTTATCTAGTCACTTTTGGTACTGCGGCTTAGAATTTTTCTGACCTATTTAATGAAAAATTGGAAAAAATCTTATTTGAATCAGCCCTGGTTTGATATGTAGGCCAATGAGTGTGTCTTCCGACATAGACGAGGTACTGGTAACGATCCTAGCTTGGGAGTGGTTTTCATAAGTTTTAAAATCCGATGCCCTGCTATAAGAGGACGAACAATAGAGCGCTAAAATAGTCAATTTCAGGATAGGAGCTTCTAAAAAATATTTAAGCCAGCTTAAAAGCATGTCAAGCTTCCTCTTTTAGTGTCTTGGTCTAAAGAACTGAACAATTGTAACACAGCAGTGAGGCATAATTAGCGATTTTCTATGCGATATTTTAATAATATGCCTCAAAATGCTTTTGGCATTAATAAACTGATTCTTTACTACTAAAATATTTCAATCATTTAAGTCATCAGTTATTTTTTAAAAATTTTTGTATAATAATATTAATAAATAATATTATTGGAGTTACTAATGATCCATCTTGCTAAGAATAAGTTAGCTAGAAACCTAATATTTGCATATCTTGTCGTCACTTCGATTTTTTCCGCTCTCTGTATTGAGTATTTTACCAGCTATGAAAGCCTCTTAACCGATAAATTTATTAATGAAAGAAAAAGCTTTATTGGCGCAAAAAAAGAAGTCGCCAGAGGGTATATTGAAAATTTTGATATTTCACTACTCGAAGACTTGGAAAAAAATATTGCTCATACAGATTTGGTTTTATTCGCTGCATTTAGAGATGAAAGCAACAATTACTTCTTTGATGGAAAAAGCAAACCAAAACTAGATAATATTTCGTCTATGACATTTAATGAAAAAATTGAATCGCAAGACGAATATCTTGGGTCATTTGAAATTACTTTTAGCACTACCTCTCTGGAAGAAAAAATATTTTACTCCCGTCTCAAGTACTTCTTAGGATGGATCATACCATTTCTTACATTTTCGTTATTATTTGGATTTATATACATAAAAATCAAAAAAAGCGAGGAACTAAAAAGTAAAATCCAATCTATTTTGGACAATATGAAACAAGGGATATTTACTTTTCAAGATGATCTAAAAATTAATGATAATCACTCAAAGCACTTGTTAGATATATTTGAAACTGACAGTCTCGTATCACAAAATGTAATTGATGTCATTTTTAAAGATTCTGATATTAGCAAAAATGATATAGCACAAACGAAAAGCGCTTTGTACTCCGCTCTTGGAGAAAAAATTATGTGGTGGAACTTAAATGAACATCTATTTCCCAAAGAAATTAAAATTAATGTAAAAAACAGACAAAAGTACTTGGAATTAAGTTGGGAACCTATAAAAAATAAAGAGGATATAGCGGTCAAAATTATGATCATAGTTAGAGATGTAACTCAGCTAAATCTTTTACAAGATAAATCAAATCAGCAAAAAGAAAAGATCGACATAATCGAGAAAATTGTCAAATCAGGAGTACAAAAAGTTAAGAAATATATTGATAAGACCAAAGAATTTTTGGACCAAAATAAGATGTTAATTGAGAACAGCCAGGGTGGAGATGATATAGTATCTGAACTTTTTAGGAATATGCATACTATTAAGGGAAATATTAGGACTTTAGGGTTCAAAAAAATAGTTGATAGGGTCCATTTAGCCGAGCAAAAATATGTCAACCTTAGAGAAAAAAAAATAGATTGGAATAAAAATGAATTACTTGAAGATATTTCGGGTATTGAGAATGAGATTGAAAAATTAGATTTTGTATTGAGAGAGTATTTTTCTGTAAATGAAGTCTCCCAAGAATTAATTCACGCTAGGGCTATATTAGCAATTGTAAAAAAATTTGAAGACAAGGGCTACGACTCAAAATTAATGGAGGAAATAAAAAAATACTCCGAGTCCCTGAATTGGGTGAAATTGTCAGATGTGATTTCTGAAGAAATAACTCCTTTGGAGGAGATTTCCAGCACGTTAAATAAGGGAAAACCAGAGGTCAAAATATATGATCAGGGCATGCTATTTAGCATTGATAGCTCACCTATATTAAAAGATATAATGATCCATCTATTTAGAAACTCTCTCGACCATGGTATTGAAGATATAGAAACGAGGAAAGAACTAAAAAAGAGTATTTCTGGTTTGATTAACATAGAGGTTCGCACATGTCCGACAAAAGTAGAGATTCACTATCATGATGATGGAAGAGGATTAAATATTGACAGCTTGTCTGCGAAACTCCAGAGTGAAAGCAGCAAGAATTCTGACCTCTCTGATTTAGATATCGCAAATTCCATTTTTAGGCCAGGAACTTCTACTGCGAAGCAAGTCACGGATATTTCGGGTAGAGGTGTAGGAATGGACGCAGTTAAGTCATTTCTGAAAAAAAAATCAGGGGATATCTCTATATCCTTTGTGGGAGAGAAAAAAAATGGTTATCAGCCATTTAAATTTGTTATATCTTTTCCAATTTCTCTGTCAAAAAATAGTATTGTTACATCTAATTTTGAAGCTTCCGCCTAATTTTTTTTATACAGGAAGAGGATATATTATAGTTCTTATTTTACTGGCAAGAAACCTAAACTCTCTATATATTCATGCCAGTTTTTAGAGTCAGAAAATTTTTGAACTTTAAGAACCAAAGGATGAGACTTATTTTTTTTATCGTAAACAAGACCTACATTTACACCAAGCTCAAATCCAGTAACTTCTATGACTTGAGAATCTTCGAAATTTGATTTAACACCAAATCCAAGACCGTAATCTCCCTTTGAATGTTCAATAGCATTTTTAACTTGGTGATCTTTTTTAAGAATTTTGTCAAATTTGGCATTCTTAAAAAATGAGTACTTGCTCTTTATTATAGTAAAAGCAGCTTCTGTAGGTTCTCTTCCAATCAAATAAATCGGATTATCACTTCCACCCACATCTTTCCAGTTTTTTATCTTTCCTTGGATGATAGATTCAAGTTGGCTTAACGAGATTTTTTTTAGCTCTACTTTAGAGCCTTTTACCATAACAATTGGCAAGCCAGCCAAAAATATTTCAGATTTATTCTTTGATTTTTCTTTCTCGTTTAATGGTCTTCCAGTCCTACCAAATACATTTTTTTCTGCGGCTTTTATACCTCCAGCATGCTTGACAGAACGAGGAGGAACAACAAATGATAAACCTGAACCTGGATTACTCTTTTGATATTGATTAAAAAAGTCTTCTACAATTTTTGTCGAAGGACCGGCACCAGCGACTACATGTTTTTCAACAGCATAAATTTTAGATGCACTCAAAAAAAATACACACAAAATGATTATTTTTTTCATTTTCCACCTCTTGCCAGATGAATCAATATTTTCACTCATTAAAATTGACCATAAAATAAATTTAGACCAATAAGCTAAATCTATATGTCTTGGCGGCTGAATTTTTAATTTCTTTAGTTCTAATATCAAAAATAATTCAGAGTATTTAAGATCATAAGTATTCTTCACAATTAAATTGATTGTTTGTGCAACATACCATGGGATCAGACCTTAGCTATTTTGGAATAGAGGATGAAGAACTACCAAATGCTTTTCTCAATTAAATGAATATTAAACCTTTTTTAAAATTTTGGTTTTCTAAGCCATTTTCTTACACCCTTGATAATACTATAGGAATGACAAGCCTAAAGTGTCATTATTTCACAATATTTTATAAAGAAAATGTGAAAAAATCTTGATGCGAACTCGTGTATCTCCACCAAGAGGCAAAAAAAGTCTCAACTTTTTCTCTGTAAAATTCATTATTCTCTTTAGATTCTGCACCGATGCCATAGTCACCTGAATCTAAACCTTTTCTATACCTCGATATTTAGCTCTTCTCAGGCAGTGATTCTTTTTAGCCTCTGCAAACAAACCTTCCATCTTCCAGAAACGTTCATGCCCATAAATTTTAAATTCTTTGGTTTTAGAGTGGTTTTTGGCTCTGTTAATATAGTCTTCGTATTGATTACGATTTATTATTTTGTTTTGGTTTTCTATTTGTTTTTTATCTGATAAGCAATTTCCCTTATAGGACAGGTTTTACAATGACATCCTAGCATTCTGTATATGTCGGTGTTGCCTGCAGATCCTGCAGGATTCTTGCAAGGTATAAGAGTATGACCTTGCTTACGTACGTACACATCTTTTTCTTTGGCTAACAGCTTAAACTGAGTAACTAATAAAACTAAGGTTGTAGGGAGGGGGATGAGTCATAGTTAATGGAAAAGCTAAATCATTCTTCATAAAGAATCTTAATATCGACCCGATTCCCTAAGACAACGTTGTCCTCTAATCCAGCATCATTGCCATTGTAGGACAACTCATAGCCATATGGCATCGATCTAAGAGTGGGAACTTTGAAATAACCAGCAAAATACCTACGTAGAAAGCTTGCTCTCAAAGCGGCAAGTTTAAACCCTCCTTGAGATTTTTCTACATAAGCCTGGATTTTGATAAACCGCCCAAGGGTTGCTAGGTATCTGCCAAGTGGCTTTAAGTTTTCTACTTGAGAGCGTTTTAAGCGAAAGGATTTACCATCGTAAAGGAAATCAGCACTTAAACTTACAATCAGGTCTCTACCCTGACGGTATGCAGATACGGTTGATCGTTCTTGTTTAAAGTATATTGGGATTTTAGTGCTTTCGTCTGGTTCAATAAGCCTTTTTAGTTCTTCAACTTCTTCATCGATTTCATTAGTCATCCGATTATTGCGCATAATCCTTTTGATGACTTTATCACGCCGATTTTCTAGTTTCATTGATTCAAAGACATCGAGGCCTTTGTTGGTAGGGCCCTTAACAGGGGTGTCAATTTCATCTGGAATTTCGATAAAGGCTTCCCGAATCTCGGCGACGATTCCGCGAATTTCTTTAGTCTCTCCTGCGGATTTTAGGCCATAGAGTACTACGAAGGTGGCAAAAAGTAAGGTCATTAGATCGGCGTAACTGATAATCCATAAACCACCTTCTGGTTCTGGCTCTTTTTCCTGCTTAGGAGTATCTATTGGGTCACCTATTTAAGCTGAAATCAATAATAATATCCACTCGATCATCACTGGCATTCGGATCTTTGTTGCCCCATTCTTTGACAGGTATTTCACCCCCAAATCCGGCAGCGGTGACCTTGGTGCTTGGATGACTAAATTTAGAAACAACATAGCTTGCTAGTGCGGAGGCCCTTTTAACTGAAAGCTCCACGGCAGCCAAACCTTTTAATTGCATCTCTTTTGACGTGTGCCCTATAAAGCTGATGGTCCTTCCAAGTTCCGTTACTTTCTGAAGAATTGGTTCAACAACATTTAGAGCCTCTCGATCAAGCCTACTAGACTCTCTTTTATAGAAGGCAGATCCTTTCAATGAAATAGTGAGCTCGTTCTTTGAACTTGTAATGGAAAATACTTCAGAAGTATTGTTTTTTGCCCCCTTTGCCTTGATTTTCCTGTTTTTTGGGGTGAGTGTGTTAATCATGGCTTCGAATTCCTGTTTGACATTTCGAACAGGGTACTCAGAGTTACCCTTTATAAGTTGTTCCTCAGGTGGAGGAGTGTTACCAGCCTCTTTGCGAGACTTTTCTTTTCCAAGGATTCCGTCCCCACGCTCTAATTTTATTTCATATTCTTCAAGGACATCTTGGACACCATTAATAACATCTGATTTTGAGCCTGTAAATGCCTTAGTAACACCATCTGGCGTTTTGCCGTACAGTACGACAAAGGTGGCAAATAGCAGGGTCATTAGGTCTGCATAACCCACTATCCAGGCGGGGACACCAGCTCCTTTTTCCGGCTCATCATCTTCCATAGAGCTCTTCGTAAATTATAAAAATTGCATCTATTTTATTTAATTATAAGGGAACTATTGAAGGAAATATTGGGAAAAAACTTCCTAGCTTTTAGTTAGAAATAACAATCGAAGGGCCGGTGATTTGGAATAATCGATAAATCCCACACCCTTTAGAAATTGTAACTTTGAGTGTACAGCTATTGCCCAGTGTGTTACAGGATTGAACTCTGGTTGTAGAGCAAAGTTTGAGAATCTTTCGATATGGGTTAAAGATAAAGGTGAAATAGTTGGATGGTATGGCTGGCAAGCAGAATTGAGTCGATAAAAATCATGGTAAGAATTTTTATGAAAAGATTAGTCAGAGCATTGACCGAAATGCTTTTATTTCTTAATTGAGTCAGTATAACTACTTGTTTAAATTTTCCGACACATCAGTTAATTCAACTATTTCGTACTAATTTATTTTTGTCCTATCAAGGCCAACTTGATGCTTTATAAA
>JBGCDR010000310.1:0-4270 GCA_045105515.1 Oligoflexales bacterium | reverse complement strand
ATTTCACTTGTCTTTCCGGTAACATGAAAATAAACATATCAAGCCCTCCCAGAATTACGTTTGGGATCAGCTTATCAATATTTACATAATAATCATATAAAATAATAATATTAGCCGGTTAAAAAATTAGACAACTCTATTGCTGACTTGCCTATTATTGCTAAACATACGCAAAGCAACAAGAAAAAAATGGATAGATATTATTCCAACAATATCAACTCAAGATATTTCTCATCCTAAAATTATGAACTTAATGCAATGCCTCGATAGACTAGAGAACACTCAGACCGAATGTATTAAGGTGGAGAGAACCTTAGATATATTAAGAAGGTTCCAAACTAAAAACGAAGAGACATGGGATCTATTTGAGCAAGCATATGAAGAAAAACATTTTAATATTGAGGAATCATTAGAAACTTGGAAAGTAAAGCTTAAACAATTTTTTACTAGGGATAGGGTGGCTATCAGTACGATACATAACTTTAAAGGCGGAGAACGTTCCGTTGTTTTTATCGTGGATGCAAAGAACACAACATTTCCATTTAAGGAGCCTGGATTTAGAGAAAACTATGAAGGTAGTATTAGACTGTTATACACTGCTATTACGAGAGCAAAACATGAACTATATTTCATTAACTGTTTGACCGTCCGAGGAGATACTTGCGACTTCTTAGACGAGTCTTTAGAAAAAGGGGCAATCAAAGAAGTGACAGTCGGCCCAGCTAAAACAAAACAGAAGGTCAATAATAAAATAGAAAACTTTTTCTAGTGCGGAGTAATTCTTAATAGAGCCTCTGCTTCTATATGCATGGACATCGTGGAGCTAATGGCTACCAGCATTCACCTATGGGGATTTGACTAGTAACTAGATTTGGAAAGTTGTGTGATTTCGAAACCAAGAGCAGCAAAATTAAGGAAGAAGAGGAACACTAAATTAACGATGTTTTTAACACGAACATTTACAACCAAACTTGCATTTTGAATGGTTTAAACGGTCATTTAATCAACGATTGTTAAAAACCAATGGTTATGTATGCGAGTATGGTCAAAGCCTTTAAAATTGATATTAAACGGTCATACTGTAAGTAGTGTTTAATCGCTTTTTAACAGTGCTTTTGAGTGGAATTACGCTAATGCGCTCTACATTAAATAACCATTTGTATACAGTATGTTATAACTCAATATTGACATGCTTCTAGGCTTCATATGAGGGGCCTGTGAAAGTTGGCCGTGGATATCAGTGATTGGTATTAGCCCCTTCCAATTGAGGTGCCGCGGTAAATGTGTAAGAATACCTGGCGGCTCTAATCTCTGACAATATTTAGTGAGGCAGTTAGCATGTCGGAAGTTACGAAAGAGACAAAAAAGAGGCTGATAAAATTAAACTATCTCTTAACCTCTCTTAAAGAGGGAGAGAGATTTGAGGTAACGAGACTAACCATGGTCAAGAAAATGTGTAATGACTTGGATGACGCAAAAGCCTTTGCTTTTCATATGGCATCTTGGGCGAAGGAAAAGTACAGGCCTAAAAGTGAAGACGAGTACTTTACATTAATAGTAAGAGCCATTAAACAAATGAAGCGAACGGTAAAATCTCCTTCAAGCACCAACTTAACTAAACTTCGTTCTGTACATACGGAGCTTAAAGAAAGTCAATCGGACACTAAAAATATTCCTTTCGGAGTAGCTAGAATTATTGAGTCTAGGGAGTTGTTAACTGTTGAAGAAGCTATTGATTGTTGCTTAACATCAGATTTAGAAACAGCAAGGTACTGGGCTTACCAAATAGCAAGAAACTGTTGCGATTTTTATGATGGAAAAGGAAAAGGATTAAACAAAGGGTCTATTCAAGCTGTAGATGCTGTAGTTAGTTTCTGGAACAACCATTACGGTCACATTTTAAAAGCAGCAAAGAATTAATCGGTTTCCAACAATTTAGGTTTAGGTACATCATGGATGATAAAATTTACTTTGAGAGCAGTATCGGTATGGACGACGATGAAGTTCAAAGTAATAGTTCTTACCCTGATCTTTGCAGATCATGTAATAAGTTCTCGAAACAAACCGTTGTTCAATCATGCTCTCTTTGCACGAAGCTAGGATTTTCCGAGTGGATACTGTGTGAGTTGAATCAGTCGGTTCAGGTGGGTAAAAGAGATTTTATATGTCGGGCCTATCAACCTGCATTAAAACTAGCTGGAGAACCTGCGGTAAAATCCGATATACCGAGACCTCTACATTCAGATGAAATTTTGATACATGCCCAACAGTCAATAAAATATAAAAGTGCTATAGCTAAGCAGAGGTTGAGTCGAGACCCAGACTTAGTATCAGTCACATGTAAATTCCACCTAGTATGGAGCACTAGGCATAGAGAAAGAGACTTTAGCGGTGGATCTTCTTTTAATGATGCAATCACATCTGCATTTTATTCATGTGGAGATAAGATTGGTGGTACTGCTGACCTGTTAATTGTAGCTGAAGACCATGTCCATGTGTTTCTGCGATCTGACGGCGAAGTTGCCCTTGATACGATTGTGGGGATTCTAAAAGAAGAGCCTGTGAAGACAATTAAGGCGCAGTTTGAAAATATGCCTGATGATATTTGGGATGCCTCGTACTTTTCTGAAACCATGACGTAGAGCGTTAGATTGATTAACCTTCCTATATCAAGTATTTCATAGTTTAATCTTTATTTCCTTCAGTGAGCGCTACTTCTCTAATTTGGAAGCAAGGGGTTTTGTCCGTATTTCAAAGCTTCTTCTCCTTGTTGACAGTGATCCATTTGGATAGTACTTTTTTTCAGCTAATGTGAAGTATGTTATGTTCAAATGGCTACATCAAATATCACATTAGAATTTCTATACACACCAATAAACTGGAAGATCACTAAGGAAGAAAGGACATGCTAATCAAATTCAGAAATAAAAGATCCTTTAGCATAGATGCTCTGTTATCCTGTTTAGTAGTCGTTAAGTATTTGCCTTTATTTCTAATGTTTTTCCATTTATCTCATCGTGGGCTTGCCTCAGAATTTAAAGAGGAAGATGTTTTGTCCAGCAGGGACATTGCTAAGCTAATATCTGATCAGTTCGAATATCTGAACCATGTTATCCCTTCGATTTATTCAAAGCATCCAAAAAACATCTCAAAAAACATCTTCATAGCTTATGTTGGAGATATCGACATCCCAGCGATAGCTGAGAGCTTGCAAGATAGATACCGAGGGGGCGTAAAGGTGATGGATGCTGATTGTGGCTTTCAGCAATACATGTACGAGAAGCAGATGCCTTTACACACTTATCTCTTAAGCGGCATCCCTAATTGGATAATCTATTCGCTTAACTGGGTACTAAGAAGACAGTCGTTAGTGATAAACAAAGATCCTAAGGACTTAGAATCAGCTATTTTCGCAGCGCATGTCCAAGGCGAGAAACATTTCGATAGGACAGTGACCTTTTTGAAGCCGGAGTTGTTACTTGAAATGCATGGTCATGATTTTAAATGGACGATGTACGTTAAGGAGCGTTTAGCATCTGTTATTTTTATTTACCGCGGATCTTTTATAAGGGCATTCCATGCTGTCTTTGATAGTAAGGGTGATCCCGACCGAAATAAATGTGGAATTAGAGCATCAAACCTTGAGTACACCACTTTTGGTAATTTTATTTTCTCGTTCATCCATGATATCAATTTTGGCCCTGAAAATCCATTTTTCTTAATGGGGGTAGATCCAAAAAAGTGGAAGGAAAACAAAAGGCAGTATATTAATCCAAGATTACCTATTTAGTTTTAATTCGCTTTCAAACTTTAGGAGGAAACTATGCGAATGAAATTTAAAGAGATTATATTTTTTATATCCATCACTGGGCTTTACAGTTTGGCTGCCTATTCAGCTGCCGATGGTGGAGCCGCAAATGTCAATACAGAAGAAGATGCTAATACAAATACTTTGCTAGGTGACATTGCTGAGATGGCTGGTGTACCTGCTGAAAGGGCGCAACGAGTCTCTGGGGCTTTTGTCAGAATGGTTCAAGAGGTAGACGATGCTTCTTTTATCGACACCTTAGGTTTGACCAAAATGGACGCTTTACAAATGTTTGGTTCTGTCGCTTTTGTTGGTTTTAATTGTCAGGGTTGATTCAAGTAAGCTTTTAACCAAATTTTGAAGTACGTTAAAATGGGTTCAGCATATTTTTTTAACAAAATTTTTGTTGTCAAAAATATTTGAGATGTATTTTTTTGACTATTCAAGCATAATCTAACAATG
>JBGCDR010000309.1:0-3454 GCA_045105515.1 Oligoflexales bacterium | reverse complement strand
GGAGATTCTTATCGTAAATCATTCAATAATGTTGCTGATTCAATATTAAGCTGATAGGAGATTTTTAAGGTCGTCGCCTATGGCTCCGTGGTGGGTCAGTTTTACATGACTGGGTGGGTCAAATTGGACATGACCGAGCATCGTGAAAAAAAATCACAAAAATGCCATCTTGGGTCTTAAAAAGAATCTCCCCAAACCAATCACTATAAAATTAAATAGTATTCGTAACTATAAAAAATCGACTTATTATCAATATGAAAATTTAGTGCATGGGAAGAAAGTTTGTGGACAATTCCTTAGGATTCTTTTTGATGAAAGTGGGAAGATGACCGTTGTGGGAAAAATAAATCAGAGCATCAGCATTAAGTCCGCTTATGAATGGGAAGATATTGATCTGTCGGAAATTGAAAAGTCTAAGAAAATAGAGGATCTAGATGTAAAAGAAATAGTTCTTGTAAGCTTAGATAATTGTTTGCAAGAAAAAGATGGCGAATTATTGGCAATATCAAAATTGGAGCTATTTATAAATGGGCTAAAATGGCAAGCCGAAGTGCACAAAAATAAAATACTGACATTAGAGAAGGGATTCTTGAGTTTGGCACATGCGTCTTTTTCCGGGCAGGGTAGTGCAACTATATTTGATGATAATATTGGACAGGAAACTAAAAAATTTGAATTAAATAGTTTAGAAGAAAAATCTAGTTTCCTGTGTTCCAGACAGATCATTACCAGCAAAACCAAACCAGATCAGTTCACGCAATCAGAGTCCAGAAACTATAATTTCTCACCAGACACCGAGGGATTTAGAGATTCTTCAGTATTTACAAATGCCCATACTACACTCGAATGGTTTAAGACTCAGGGATGGGATAACTGGAGTACTCAACAAATCAATATCATCTTAGATCGGGAAGAAGGACCAGTGTACTATCCGTCAACGAAGCAAACTCTTCCAACAATATATCTACCTAATCATGCGTCTGGGCTATCTAATATGCAGGTAGATAAAGACGTTATTGCTCATGAATTAGCCCATCATTATCTCTTCGAGTTTTGGTCTGATGCAACTAACTTTGAAACAGTTATTCTTCATGAGGCACTGGCTGATTTTTTCACTATTGCTAAGTCGAGCACCCCATGTGTAGCAGAAAGAATATGCTCAGAAGAAGGTTCTTCCTGCATAAGTCCGCAATGTTTGAGGAGTGCCATTAACCAGATAAGATATAATGATGATTATTACAACTCACTTCCAAAACACTTAAAATCTCAAGTAGTGTCTGGGATGTTGTGGACAGCTCATACTAGCGGCGGTATTGACCTTAATCAGTTAGTCAATTTCGCACATGCTTCTCTTCCACTAACTCCTAACAACGCAAATATAGCCGATTTTGTAAATGCGATTCTTATTCCAGCGAGGGAAGCCTCCCTGCAAGCAGATATTTCTTACCATTGTAATTTATTTGACAGCGCCAAATCTAAGGGGCTTGACAAGCTCATCTCAGATAATGAGATTATAAAAGAATGTAAATAATGATTACTTAAATTTAAGATAACTTTTTAAAGCTACAATTTTTTACCGTGCTTAGATATTAAATTCGAATGGTTGTTTAAAAGAAAACGCCTTTAAACCATTGACTGGAAACTTCCACTTATATATTTTCTGCACCAAACACTTCAAAAGCTGTTTTGATTTATATTTCAGATTGTATTCCTTCAATTTCATTTTGGAAACGTCACCCCACCCATCAACTGTGATCTCTAGCATCAGGCTGCCCCCATACTTCTGAGGGTTTGGATAGTGATTTGAATAACACAACTGTACTTCATGCATTTTCTGATTTACTACTTCTGAGACTTCTCCAAGTTTTTCTGTTTCGGGATCTTGAGGTGCGAACCTTGGTGCAGATAAAACAGTTTCAGCTAAAAAAAGATTTGCTAGAATTATGACAATGTATGTGTATATCATTGAATATTTCCGTTTACTTAAAGATACTTAACTTATCGGAAAGTGAACAAAACCAGCAAAATTAATTTCAGGCGAAATGTAATGATCTGATATCGGAGGAAAAAAAAGACCATAGTGTACAGAATATTTCATCTATATAAAATTAAACATAAACTATTAATAGAATAAACCTAGCTAGTTTAAAAGCTTATCTGGCTATAAGAGTTGCTCAGCGCTTATCTTAGATCTAATCCCATAAACTAGCCACTAACCCCAACCACTCGGAACCAAGAGTAGATCAAGGCTTAATTACCTGTCCCCGAACTTACTCCAATAATCTTCAGATCCTGTCATTTCGACTGAGTCATACGAATGGAGAAATCCTCAGTGTTTGAAGATTGCAATCCCCAAGCAACTATTACTGACTAATTCATTTACAACAATAAAGTATACGAATATATAGAATATTGGCCGGTAGGTTCAAACTGGAGGTATATGATGCATAACAAACGATTGATTTTTTTGTCGATAATTTCTACAGCTTTTGTCAGTTTTTCTCGTATTTCTGCTGCCTCTATTGCAGGCAAGCCATCGTATTATCATGCTCTTATGAGCTTGGTTATTAGTAATATTTCCTCAACTTATGCTAATTTTTGTCCTCTATGCGAAACTTATGCGCAGCTTCCAATTAGACCTGATTTTCCAATTGATTGCGATGCTTCCTATAGCTGCTTAAATCTCTATCTTGATTTATCAAGCATCAATGATTCAGATCCAGAATGTACAAATTTAAAGACTAAACACCAAGCAACTTGTTGTGATGAAGAAGAGCCAATCCAAGAATGTACTCCAAGCCCTGCACCACATTATGATGGCCCAACAGGAGACGAACCAGACTGTCCTATTTGTGGAACCCTTGAATTCCCCGGAATCCCCGATAAACTGATTATCGCAAGATATGTGGGAGAATACACCTGCGGCCAACTTTATGACCGTGGTTTGCATGGTCTCACTCCAGGGTTTATATGCGGGCCATTACAAGACTTTGCCGAGTCAGCCTGTGGCTGTGGTGAATACAATCCGGCTTGTATTGAAGATGAAACTCAATGTTGGGACAATGTTCCATTGCCAACTTCTAAGCCTACTCCAGCTCCTAGCTTTGAACAAACTTTGACTCCTACTATTCAACAAGATGAGCTCACTCCAATACCCTTCTTGTCAAAACGCAAGCCTCGACCTAATGGACCTAAATACAATAACAAATTGTCGGATGGAAGAGGAGGAGCAGCAGGCCGAAACCGAGGAGGACGCATGATGAAAGGTACTAAAAAGAAATACCTAAGAGTACAAGGTCCCCAGCAGATTGATTAAATACTGGCATCTAGGACCTAATCTGTAGAAAGATCCTCTAAAATTGATTTATGACAGAGTTTCCGATGATTTTAATTATGTAAAAAAAATCACGGCGGTGTCGGTGTCTATATTTACCGCCAACACAATGCCGATCTT
>JBGCDR010000308.1:0-9727 GCA_045105515.1 Oligoflexales bacterium | reverse complement strand
CTCATACCTTTGCTCATAAGTCAGATTGGCAGACATAAATACCCCTTTCTTGCAAGCAGATTAGCCTCATAGACTAAACTAAATCCGCCTTCCGAAGCGATGGAATTTTTTCTTCTGCACTTAATCTAGCAATCCGCCTATAGAACAAAAGAGAAGATATTGGCGGATAAAGTTGATTCAAATGTAAACTTCTGTGAGAATATCGATGAATTTTTTATGTCTACAAATAATAACATTCATGATTATATAGAGGAAAGCCTATCATCAATTTATAGGTCTTTAACAAATTATCAGTTTATGAAAATAAATGTTAGAAAGGAAATGAAGTCAGAAAAAATTTAACAAAAATATTAAATTTTACCATTTTCTCACGTTCGAGGAGGGTTATAGGCCCAATTACCATGATGAGCAAGCCGATTGGTTTACTGACCTAGAAAATGCAATGTGCTTTATTTTGAATGGAGCTGTTGAAACTTACGAACTAAGTTTTGGCAATAGGCTTAAAAAGTCTTTGAAGGAAGATCTAAATAGTGATCGTTTTAGTTGCCATATCAAAGGCAATCTTTTTGATCTTAAAGTTTTTAAAAACGGAAATGTAGAGCTGCTATTTCACAAAAATTTTCATAATTTGATTAATAACTATTATAATTCTTGCCAGGAAATGTCATTAAAGCAGTTTATATTAATGGAAAATTTGAGCAAACATGGTTTCGCTGATTCGGGGAAAAATGCCTCTGGTTTTTTCTTACATCAAACCTGTGAGGATGACGCGATAGTAATAAAATTTGAGCTTTTAGCTAATGATCTGCTTATGAAGGATACATAAAGCTATATAAACACCTCGCTAAAGTTCAAATTAACTATGAAAACAAGACTATTAAGGAAAGCATTCTTGACTGAAAAAAAGATGGGAGCCTATATAAAGAATTGGTTCATTATCTATGGCAGATTGGTAATCAAATAAATGATAAGCTAAAAGCGAGAAATTTACAGCAGGAATCTATCAACTTTGAACGAGAAAGACGACTTAAAATAGTCGAGAACGAAACACCAAAAGAGAATATATCACCTATTGTGGTCTGCGACAGAAGGGAAATTCAACTCACAAGGGATAGTGTAATAGACGAGCTAATTGATGAAGCCTACCAGGAAATTGAAAAATTAACAACCAATTTTGAAAAAATTAAAGGGTACGCCTCTAAGCTTTGCAAAAAAGGTCAATCCAAAAGCAAACAACTTTTAGTTAAAGCGAATGAATTAAAAGACCAAATAATTTGGAATCACCAATATATTGAAAAATTGGAGTCTTCTAAATCAAACAATCCGGTCACTAAAGATGAGCCTATTAGCGATCCAATTCTATCTGTTACAGAACAAAATCAACAAGAAAATGTCATCTACTTAAAAACGAGTCTTTTAAATTTTTCTGATTTTTATTAGACATAACTAGACGAAAGATGTGAAATCTACAGCTGCTTGAATCCATATATTTCGCTGATGCTAACCTTGATTTCTCTTTATCATCAACATATTTGAAGGTTTCAATCTGATCTATAGCTACTTGCTAGATTCATAAAATCCGTACAAGAGGTTTGAAATATTAAAAGTACAAATACGATGTATAGTTTCATAATCGACCTTTCTACTAGTGCCCTACAATATTATAGAGGCTAATTACTTATTCTATCTCCGAACCAAATTTTATCTCCGCACCTACTGATTCTGGTGTTGTAACTCCATCCGCGAAGGTAATTTTATCTAAGCTAGCTGAGATTTAGGATGATCTTTTATTGTTGAGCATTGGGATAGTGAGTTAGCTAAGTTTAAGGATATTGACAGGCAGCCAGTGAAAGATCGGAGGAAAAGAAGTTCTAATCTGATGGTTTGAATACTTCGCAATTGAATGCTATTTTGCCTGTTAAAGTACAATGAGTTATGAATATCTTTAACGTCTTTTCGTCTTCAAATAATCTTCTTTATTTGGATGTTCTACTTCAAAGTGGCAAGTTGAAAATGGTTTGGGAGGTCCCCATGACTGTCCAGAATAATTACGACTGATTTGCCTCCCAGCTTCAAATCTCTCTTCAGTATTTTCGATGACCTTATAGATTATTTCCGTCTCTTAAAAAGAGATTATTTTTAAGTTAACTAGAGATACTACGTGAAAAAGACAGTTACCTGAGTTTCCTGATTTGTGAGACGCTTTTATGGATTCTTCTTTGTCATTGATATATCGAAAGTTTTCCATGCGATCTATTGCTACCTGTATCAGAGCTTTTCGTACTAATGGTTCATCTGGATAGTTGAAATAAATCCACCTTTGAACATCATCTCTCAGACCATCATTGTTTGAATCAACTCCCATGAGGGTTTCTGTACCTTTCTTACCTGGATCTGGTGGCAAATTGAATTTATTAGTTAGACTTATTTCTGTTTCTTTGTCGATTACATTCCCATTTCCTACACCGTAATTATAGTCTTGCATACACTCCATAGAATTCATCAATTGGTAACTGAAGCCATATAACCTATGTAATTACAAGATGGTAAAATCATTAGCGTCACTGTGAATAGAAAAAATTGCCTCATCATTTTCCTTTCTCCCATGTTTATCTTTTATTATAAGAGTTATTGGGAGATTTTTATACCAGATTTTAATATTAACTCTGCGCCCACTGATTCCGGTGTTGTAACTCCATCCCCGAAAGTAACTTTTTGCAACTTAAACTCAGCCGATGTGCTAGCAGAACCAAAATTTAGCAATGTATAGGTGGACAACATAATATCAAATTGATCTACTCCAAGCTTTCCAACACCTACACTAAGAGTGCATAACTGTTTTTAGGTATGGATCTTCGTTTATAATAGTTTCTTGCTCATAATCCCAATACGAATATGGTGTTCTTCCCTGACAAATAATAAGATCTTTATGTCCAAATTTGTTCGGAACTCAAACATAATGGGATTCCTAGATTGATCTTTTGACAGTTTCACAGTTATATCAAAACTAAATCTTAAAACCCAAAAATTGGGATTGTTTCGATCATACTCACCATCTTTTAATATTACCCTGTCTTTTGCTCGCACCATAGCATTTGAGTGAAACCATTCGATTGCTGGAAAATCATCAACATTTTGGGCAGATATACTTGTAGATACCGACATATTCAAAGACCTGCCAAGACTTACATTTGCACTTGCATTTCCATTATAATCAGTAGGTGCTAAACTGTACTCAGGAGCGCCAATAGTGGTAGTTTTCCCCTTTACAATACTAGCACCTGTGCTTTTTTTATCGCACAAACCATTTGTACAGTTGAATTTTATTTCCTGCGTTACACAAAGAAAACCAATCCTCACCCCCAATCCCACACCTGTTAAACCTGAGAGGTAATAAGTCGGCATACGCTTCAAATTTAGGAACAATCTTAATTTTACGCTCGGATTCAAAACTAGTATTTTTTTGCATTCCTTTTACAACTTCTTCTGCACCTTCAAGCGAATTTTCTGGAATTTTGATCGCTGCAACCTGATAAGCTGATTGAGACAGAAAATGGTCTTCTGGAACTTAGACTCTTTCAGCTACTAGAGATGCATTGTAACCAGGTATTGTAATATTGGCTCCTACAATTCCTCTTCCCGCAAGTAACAAAATATCACCGGGACTAATTTAACTTCAAGTTATTTAAGCGGAGAGAATGAAATAACGTATCTAAAGATTGTTCCTTAAAATCTTCCAATTCGCTGTATAAACCTAACATTCCGTATATTTTAATTGGATATTCAAGTTTATTAGCTAGTTCTTTGATATCATTTTTTACTTTTTTAGCTCCATGCGGAACCCCGTGTTTATCAGTTCTATAATATGAATTTGGGTGATGTGCTCGCCCACCAGAACTATCGCCTTCTATGTTAGCTGGCAGGAGATTAGATGAAAGCCCAATATCCCAATACATTTCTGCTAAGGAGTCATCTTCAAATTTAGCATAATAATTTCTCCCATCACCTGTTTCTTCGGCTGCTGGACCAGTAAAAACATGACCTATGCTTTTTTGAGATTCCTCATTTAGTTGAAAACCATTAGTAAAGAATAATTGAGAATAACCTATATTTGCGAAGAGGGATCCTTGAGAACGTGCAGTAATAATGACTTTTCTTCCTTCCGAAATCGAATATTTATATGCTGGGATTTGATCTAAAATTTCATGATATCCTGTCAACTCTTCAATTTTGCTGTCAGCTGTTTCTTTTGCTATTTCTAAAAGCCATTCAGGCAAATTATAATTGTCAGGATTCCGTCCATATCCGTATGCTTGAAGGTCTCGTAAAATCTCTTTCTGGAAACCACCTTCAATTATTTGGGGCATGGAGTCAACAATCTGTTTGACTTTTCTCCAAGTTTTTTCACCCGTTCTAAAGGAAGCTTCTTGGTACAAGAGTTTGAATTCGGTGTTTTCAAACTCTGAATCCAAGTTTTTTTTTCACCTTTAAGGAGCTGATAATCTAATGCTTTAATGGTATTTATTGCTGTAATTTCATTAGTCATCATGCCATTGATGTGAAAAATTGTGGCGCCGGGTTTATCGATATCTGTTTTGTCTATTTCAGTTAAAAATAAGGAATCAGAAGTAGAAAAATCACAGAGCTGTAGGGGATCTTTAGAAATTTCGATAGTCTTCCCAGAAGAAAGAGAGTCTATCGCTCGATTCGCAAAAAACCTGTCCAATGTATTCTCTATCACAGCCACTAAATCCATGAATTTATCTAGGTTTCGTTCTTCAGAATAGATGTCTAGAATATGAATAGCACACTCATAAGACTCCATAGCTTTTTTACGGCTTTGAATAGTGGTAGCGTCATTCACATTTAGATATTTAAATGATTCAGAATAATTCTTTGCAAACTGGGTTAATGCCTGCTGTAGAGCCGGCTTATCACAATAATTAAAATAAATCCACCTCTGTAAATCATCCCTCAAACCATCATTATCAGAGTCAATTCCTAATAATGTCTTCTCCCCTACTTCACCTGGATCAGGAGGCAGTGTGTTATCTTCAGACCTAAGGATTGAAAGCTTAAACTCACCTTTTCCACGAGTTATGACTTCAATAGTGTTTAGCTCTTAAAAAATCAGATGGAGCCGAATAGTTTCAGCATTTGATATAATTTCCCCATCCTCAAGCTGTCAATATGAAGCATTTTCTAGGAGTGTGCTTCTTCGCATCACACAAGAATAAGAAAAGAAACCTTCACCCCACCATTCAAGAATTTAAACGATTCTATTAGCTTGAACTGGCTGGGGATCTGAAATCTTTTATCTCTGATAACCTCATCAGGAACAATAATCCCCGATAAACACGGCTTCCATTTGGCAAAAATCATTGCCAGCAGTTTATTAAAAAATAGACTGGGAGTATCCTTAAAACCAATGCGTTTTCCGTAAGGTGGGTTACAGATTAGCATCACAGAACTTGGAAGCGAGTTCTCTAAGTCAGCAAAAATATCCTGCTCATTAATGCTTATACCAGATAAGCCTGTTAAATTTTCCTGAGCACACTTAAGCATCTTTTCATTACGATCATACCCGACACATTCACCTTTCCATAAAGTAGTTTCTAAATTGGCTCCAAAAAGCTTGGAAAAAACATTTTTTTTAGTTTCTATGAATGGAAAGCTTAAAAATGCGTATTCCTTGCGCTGGGCTCCTTTACCAAAGTTCTTAGCTTCAAGGAAAAAAGTTCCTGAACCCAACATTGGATCAACAAGAGTGAGGGTTTGCTCAGGGCAGAATTCAACCCGGTGCTCCATCAACTTTGTCAGCAATGCTGCTGCAATCGTTTCACGAATAGGAGCCTGACCCACTTTTTTTTCATGGTGACGCTTATATAAAGCTAAACCACTCGTATCAATACTTAAGGTGCAAGTATCATCATAGAGCCTCACATAAACATCCATCACACTAGTATCTGTATCTGTCTTGTCCATGGAAAAAGTCTTACTGATACCATCAGCTACAGTTTTTTCAATGCGTTTAAGCATCATCAATCGCGACTTACCTGCGGAAGCTTTGATCTTGGGCATCTTGCCATCAATAAAGGGCTTCCAATCGATTTTCTGAGTTTGTTTGTATAGCTTAGGGAAATCCCGACAGCGGAAGGATTTAAGTCGGAGCAAAATGCGTGTTGGGATCTTGAGAAAAATATTAAGAGCAAATCCAAGTTCCAGAGGAAGGTTAGAGATAGTAATCCCCTCTTCACTTAAGCTCACATGCCATTCACATTTGCTTTCAATTAGACCCAAGTCTTTACAAAGAGCCACTATCTTATCCTTCTTAAGCGCAAGCTCAGCCTGAGCTATGGCACCAAAAGCAGGAGGAACCACTAAAAAAAAATCACCAATTTGCAAGCTAAAAGATCCTAAGATAAGTACTTGCGACCCATTAGCCAACGACTCATACGCTCAAGCCAGGCATGAATTTCTGGGTCGTCAAGAGGTTTGAGCACTCCGTTTAGCCGAGCCTCCACAAGCCGTTGGGTCTGTGAGCTTACCTTCATACCTTTTTCAAGCATTTCTCTCAAGGTACAAAATAAAACTGCTTGTTCAACTTTGACCCGAGAACTAAGCATCCAACTATGCACCAAACGCCCAAAAGGCTCATCCACCCATAGAAGTTCTCCTTGTTCGCCTTTCCTATCCAAGTTTTTAATTGCATCTGTAATGAGTTGCGTCCGCTGCTCGACCGAGCAAGGTAAAAGTTGTTTACTTGCTATGGGCTTGCCGACTAGGATTTTTTGTTTGCTCATGGCATAGGGAAAACCAAGCCTCTTATCTAAAGAATGTTCAGGCAGAGCTCCGAAAAACCCGACAGGAACTATATAAAAACCTTGATCACTTATGTTGGCTAGTAAAGCTTTGGCAGCTTTAGTGATCACTCCAGATTGCGAATTTTCCTCAAAACCGAGTGCTGGAAGGCTAACAGCCTGCTTTGCTAATACCTTCTTTAAGATTGAAGCATAGCACTCGTCAGAAGCTCCCCTTCTTGGAACCACTATTTTGAGTTCCTGCTGAGGTATACGAATAGAGGGGTAGGAATTTAAGAAATTCGTCAAATCCCCCACCCATGACATTTGATGCTCTTGTCGAAACGCACTAGCAAGCGGTCTTTGCAGATACGCACCCATTAGATGCGAAAAAATTAAACTTTCAACACCCACCTGCTGGTTAGTCATAAAGATCAGAGGCTTATTTTTAAGAGCAAGTAAGGACCTGGGTTCATCTATATAAAAACTATGAACGAATCGCTGGACTAGACCAGAAAGTAAGTCTTTGCCAATCCATGAGTCTAGCCCCCAAGTTTGAGACCAATAATCTAGGTAATTACTGGCTTCCAGTTTACTTACATCTCTAGGAACGAGGACTAGATCATCACCCTCTTGAGAAAGAGCTACAGGAAATTCATTGAAGGGAAAAGATTCAGGTATTTTAGAAGGGTGTACCCCTTCTTTATGTGCTACATACTCTTTAAACAAAATTTCCCTTGGTTCACAGCTCCCGAATATTTTTTTCGTGGTATATGGATTGGCATTTATCTGCTCAATAAGTTCAGCAGAAAGCCGACATTCACTATCAAAATAGCGAGATAAGGGAAGTTCTGGGCTAAAGTTTTCTTCCCATAAAGGTCCATCTGCTCTGATCCGAATACTGATGCCCTGGATTACCGATATCTTCTTAGCATCCACCCACAGACTTGCACTCGCACTTACTAGCAATTGGTCCGGCTTCTGGATTAACTCGTCAATATTGAGAGTATAGTTGATCAATTGGTTTTCAGGTTCAACATGCCCACGAATCTTCCACTTAATCTCACGCCCAATGGAAACAAGTTCCCACCGAGGGCTTTGAGCTGTCTTTGCTAAGCCTTTTTCGATACAGAAAAACCTTAGAAGCTGGAGCGCACCTTCAATTTCCAAAGATTCTGGCATGACTGGGTCGTTAAAGAAATGAGATTTAAAAAACCATTCTTTAGCATTGATATCTTTTTCAGCTACCAAGAAGCCTAGACCCTGACTCCCTCCTTGCAAGTCACAGTAAGTGACACGATCTAGCATCAGAAGGCGATTCGCTTGCAGACGTAGCTTCCCTCCCATGTATGCTTCAGGATTCTCGGCTAAATTCACCTGAATATTACTGGCAATTTGTAAAAACTCGTCTTCTTCTGGTTCAGTCAAAAAACCAAGCTGCTTCTCCAAGGCTTGTCTGGGTAGCAATCCCAAATCTGAACTCAAAGAAAAGAATGGTTCTCGTGCACCGTCAAGGAAGCAAGCAATTTCAAAGCTTTGTACAAACATAGAAGCTATTTTAGAAATTTTATTTAAGCGAACCTTAGAATAAATGATTCCTGATTCAGCATCGACGTCAGCATCTAGTCTAGCTTTTCCATTTAGATTACGCAAAAACAAGTCTTCATCAGAAATATTTGCACTTCCTAAAGCAGATGAAAGCCAAAGACAAGGCTGCAAGGCAATCTCCAGAAAAATACTAAAGGGTATCTTCCTATCATCAGCAAAATACCAATCTGAAGCATCAAAATGATATTCCATCTCTACGTTTGCCCCCTCCTGTAGACGCCCCCATTCTCCCTGAAATGAACGCACCTGAGTACAGAAATGGTAGGGAGGCGCAGGCAAGCGAGGAATACGACGATAGCATGGAAAATCTTGGTAAATAGTATACGCCGACTTAGGAGCCCCTAGGGCACAAGCCATTAATGATTTCGAATCAAAGGGAAATTCTTTATTTTTCCCAGGAAACTCTTTTACTACAGGTATTAAATCTTGCAATAAATCAAAATCAGGAACCAATTCCAGTGCAATTTTTTCAGCTAAAAACCAATTTATATCGTCAACCTTAGCAAGTATGTAGGCATCTACTCGAGGCACTGGTTTTTCAATAACTTCCTCAATAAATACTTCGTATTGAATTAAGTGCGAGTTAAGAGGTAGCTCAGAATGTTGAATGATAGAAAAGTTTTCCTTCTCAAGCAGCTTGAACCTCCACGCATCCCTTTCAACTGTAAAACCAAGATAGCTCATAAAAAAAGATAGATTTTGAACGAAAGCATCAAGTACTAAAGGATTCAGCACACTGGGATCATTCTTAGAAGGATCTATTAAAAACCCTGTATCAGGATCAAGTTGGAAATGGGCTTTCAGGTATCCTCTTTTCCATGGCCCTCCTTCACGCTCACACACCTGCACCTGATCAATTAAACACTTTTGTGAACCAGGTATCATCGGGGTATGCCAGTGACTTAAGGTTTTTTCAAAGCCTGTTCCAAAGCATTCGAAAATCTTACCTTGTGAAAATGCTAGCACCTGCTCCTTACTGAATTTATTTTGCTTGCAATGGTACTGAGGGTATTCAAGTCGGGGATGAATACATGGATAATGGGCTTCTGCTGACCATGAAATATCCTTAGATTGCAATTCCTCAGAAGCTTTTTTGTAATTCCTAAGGCCTTGCGAAGCGAGGCTTGTTAAGAGATCTCCTGCAAGTAAGGCATTAACTTGAGGGAGATGCCCTAACGTCCCTTCGGGACTGGGCATGACCGGAGATTGTGAGAGATCTTCTGACGTCCCTTCGGGACTGGACATGACCAGAGATTGTGAGAGATCTTCTGACGTCCCTTCGGGACTGGGCATGACCGGAGATTGTGAGAGATCTTCTG
>JBGCDR010000307.1:0-24765 GCA_045105515.1 Oligoflexales bacterium | reverse complement strand
GCAGCTTCTTCAAAGTTAAGAGTCAGAATTGATAAGCTTCGTGATGAAATAGGTTACGCAGCAGCAGGTCTTTGGAACTATAAAATAACATAAATTAAGCTACCAAAGGGTTTTATCAATTGTTAGACAACTCTAATGATGTTTTTGAAAAAAAGGATGAAATCGCTATTTCTGTGAAAAAGGAATTATCTCATACCATGTCCCAATTTGGCTGGGGTATTGTAATGACTCTAGTCACAGATATCGAACCTGATGCAAATGTTAAACATGCAATGAATGAAATAACAGCAGCTCAAAGGCTACGAATAGCAGCAACAGAAAAGGGTGAGGCAGACCGAATTATCAGGGTTAAAGCAGCAGAAGCCGAAGCTCAGAGCAAGGCGCTTCAAGGCCGGGGTATTGCAGATCAACGTAAAGCAATTGTTGATGGATTGCGAGAATCAATCGATGACTTTCAGAAAAGCATCCCAGAGTCCTCTGCTGATAGCGTCATGAACCTCGTATTGGTCACCCAATATTTCGATGCATTGAAGGATATTGCCGCAAACAACAAATCAAGCACTGTTTTGGTACCTCATTCTCCATCAGTAGTGACGGATCTGCAGCAGCAGATTAGAGATATATTGATTTCATCACAAACAGTAACAAACAACATTCAAAGATAGTGCTATAAAAGGAGGCTAGTTTGAAGTGTCCAAGATGTGAAAATAGCTTAAGCTTACTTAAAGTCAATGATGTAGAACTCGATGTATGCCAAAACGCATGTGGAGGTATTTGGTTTGACAAATGGGAACTTCAAAAACTTGATGAACACCACGAAGTTGATGTGAGTGTCTTTTCGCAAATTAAATGCAATCATAATATTCAGGTAGACATGGAAAAACGGCTCGACTGCCCTAAATGCGACAGAAAAATAGTGATGATGCGTCACTTCCACAGTGTCAAACGCCGCGTTGAAGTGGATGAGTGTCCTGGATGTGGGGGGTATTGGCTTGATCTTGGAGAGTTAGTTATGATTCATGAAAACTATTCTTCAGATTCAGAGCGAAAGGCAGCGCATAAAAAGTTGTTTGATGATCTTTTTGGTGATCAATTAAAACAAATGAGCGATGAAAGAAGGGAAAAAGCTAAGAAAGCCTCCTCCATCTATGAATTTCTTAACCCGGGAACCTTTAAACTTTAGACTTTGATTAAAAATTACCCTCTAGTCAGTTTAAATTGGAGAGTCTCTTTTTATCACCAAAGATCCCTCGACTTTGCTAGGGATGGCCCAGACTATGGGCTAATGAAAAGATCCATAAGGATGAATTCCAACTAGTCTAACCGCGTCAACAAATCTGGAATAATCCCGGTACATAGTCTTTTTTAGCAGCTGCGGATTTAAATAGAGCACTTTCTTTACCATCCAATTCAGGTCCAATGAAACAAACTGCCATGTGGACAAAACCTGCTTATCAGTTCCTTCCAATTTAAATACAGTGCTAAAAAACCTAGTCCCATTTAAGTTACCATTTAAACCTTTGGTAGCCGAGGATATTGTATAAAGGGGTACTAGGCCCGGTAGTTGGTCTACTAATTGATCATTCAAAATTTCAATTTCTTCTGCCGGTACTATAGCGTCAGCATGACCGGACCATTTTTGTTCTGCATATTGATAGCTAGCAACCTTTATCTTCATTTTTATATTTATTTGAGGTAACATGGGAATTTTATGTTTAATCCATTTATTTGCTTCGATTCCAAATTCTTTCCCAGCGCCCAAAATAGTTAATTTTCTTCCGATCCGTTCAATAAAATCTTTTTCTAGATGAAACTCAGGAGTAGAAAAAAAATCTGGCCTCTTGTCAATCGCAAATACTCCCTGTAAGACTGTAAGTATCCCTGTTTTAAAAGTACCTGATGAAGTTAATTTATCGTGATAGAAAAAATCTTCTGCAAACTCTTTTCCTTTGTAGACTTTAAATCCTGCATAAGCCTTTCCTTTCAATAGTTTACTTTTACTAACTGGATAGTTAATTTCATGCTCAAAGTCTAAAACCAATTTACGATTGTAGTCCTTTTCTTCAAAGCATTCGCAAAGGCCTATTTCATTTGGGTTGAGATTTAGAGCAAATAAAGGAACCTCTAGCAAGGATAACAACAGTAAAATAATCAATTCTCTCATAATTAAATACCCTAAATTAAGTTTTGTATATTTTATAACTTTCATCGTTATAAATTTTCAACATGAGGACTGAGTATAGAAGATATTAGGGGGTTGTTCCACCTTTTAAAAATTTGTTATAGGAGAGTTAAAACCGTAAATATAAATGCAAATTATCTTGTAATCTTTGATCACTTTTAGGCGCATAGGCCCATATTTCTAAATTAAATGCACCGGAATAAAATTCATATTTTCAAGGTATTACAACACAAACTTAAAATTTGGTAAAACAATACGATCTTATATGTAGATTAGGTAGAATGCCATATTTGGAGCCCATGATGAGGTCTAGTTTATTTCCCATCGTTTTTCTTATTTACTCCTGCAATGCGGACACAGGAGGTGTAAGATATCCATCAACAAGTGAAATTGAACAAGCCAATCAAGATCAAGAGAAATTAGCGACACTTGAAGGTTATCGTGAAGCAGAAAGATTGCGAGGTGAAGATGGTTCATCAGAGCCGGAAGTCATTGAAGATTTCTTTGCAAATGACGAAAAATTATTTGAATTTGAGCCACCCGAGGGAGCAGATGCTGAATTTTCGGAACCTATTATGGTTTCAGGCGCAGCTTTGTTCCTGAACAATCCAAGTTTAAAAGAAATCTGCGAGAATTTAATTTACCAAAAAGAAGAGCCCACAATGAAACAGGTTATAAGACAGTCTGCGAACACCAATACCTGTGGTCCCCTAGCAATTAATTTTTGCATCAGAATGACTTTCAACAAATTAGATCAAGATCAAGATCAATCCGTGAAATATCTACAGCCACCTGCATTCAATATGAATTTGCCTTGTCCCGGAGATTCATTCAATAATTTAAACATTTCGATTGAAGGTAATGGATATACAAACTCCCAGCAAGTAAGTGTAAATATAGAGGCAAATCGGGTTGTCAGAGACGTCTATTTAACTGAGTCTGCTTCCTGTGACGAAGGAGGATCTTGGCAAGAAATTCCAACTGGTCCAGCTAATTTTAACCTTGAAATTGTTGAGGGAAAAAGTGAATATAATTTATTCGCTAAATTTCGTGATTTTTTCGAAAATGAGTGGGGGTGCATCAATGAAAGTATCATATTTGATTCAGCAGCACCTGCTTCTCCAAGTATTATGATTGGATCAGGTTCTGTCACTTCCAGTAGCGAGCAGACCATTTACCTTGAAGCTACCGATGCGCACGAGATGTACATCACTAATACCGCGGATTGTACAGATGGGGGAAGCTGGGAGCCAATTTCAACATCCAAAGAAAATTGGACACTTGCGCAAGAAAACTCAGCAGTATCAGTCTATGTTAAATATAGGGACAGAGCAGGCAATGAGACTGCTTGTCTGACAGATAGTATAACCCATGATTCAATTGGCCCCTTGGCACCAGATTTAGTTGACGATGGACGAACAACGAATTCACCCACTACTTCTCCATCAGTAAGCTGGTCAGCTACTACTGACTCAGGCTCTGGTATCACTAGCTATGAGGTAGCTCTTGGCTCTTCTCCAGGATTAACCGATTTTTCTGATTGGAAAAATGTTGGCCAACAAACCGGCACAGATTTTACTAATTTAAATTTAAGCTGGGGCGAAACAGCTTTTGCAACTGTTAGAGCAGTGGATGAAGCAGGAAATCTTGGAACAGAAGGAAACGGTTCAGGATTTATCTACGGATTCCTGGAACAGGCATATTTAAAAGCACCCAATGCCGATGCTGCAGATCTTTTTGGACGAGCTGTTTCAATATCGGGTGATACCGTGGTGGTAGGTGCATGGCGTGAAGATAGTAATCAAGCAACGATTGCCAACAATGATACTGCCAGCCCGGATAATTCCAACCTTGAGTCGGTAGCTGTCTATGTTTTTAAACGCACTGGTTCAACATGGACTCAAGAGGCATACATAAAAGCCTCAAATGGCAATGCAGGTGATTTTTTTGGTAGGCAAGTTGCTATTTCTGGTGACACTATTGTTGTGGGAGCTTGGGGCGAAGATAGTAATCAGAACACCATTACCAATGGGGCCACTGCAAGTGCAGATAACACTAATACTGATTCAGGAGCCGCTTATGTTTTTAAGCGCACAGGGACCACTTGGGTACAGGAGGCATATTTAAAAGCAGCTAATGGCGAAACTGAAGACTATTTTGGCGAGAGAGTTGCAATTTCTGATGACACTATCGTTATTGGTGCCGGGGGAGAGGATAGCAACCAAACATCCATAACCAATGGTTCAACTGCCAGTGCTGACAACACGTTTACCGATTCTGGAGCAGTTTATGTATTTAAGCGCACTGGATCCACATGGGCTCAGGAAGCTTATATAAAAGCAGCGAATGCAGATGTGGATGATTATTTTGGTTGGCCGATTACTATTTCAGGAGATACCATTGCCGTTGGCTCAGCTTACGAAGATAGCAACCAAACATCAATTACCAACGGGAGTACTGCCTCAGCTGATAATAGCAGTGCTTACTCAGGAGCTGTCTATGTATATAAACGTACAGGTTCCACATGGGCTCAAGAAGCATATATAAAAGCAGTAAATAGTGAAGCTGATGATTTCTTTGGCTGGGCGCTTGCCCTTTCTGGCGATACTCTTGTCGTTACCGCGGCTGATGAAGAAAGCGGTCAAAATACCATTACCAATGGAGCCACTGCAAGCGCAGACAATTCCGTGGTCGATGCTGGAGCAGTTTATATCTATAAGCGCACAGGTTCTACTTGGGCGCAAGAAGCGTATTTAAAAGCACCTTATCCAGATGTCGATGATTACTTTGGATACTATGTGGCAATTTCTGGAGATTTAGTAGCTGTATCCTCATACGATGAAGATAGTAATCAAGTGGGCATCACCAATGGTGCGACTGCTAGTAGTGACAATTCACGGGATAAATCTGGTGCTGTATATGTCTTTAAAAGGACAGCAGGGGTATGGAGTCAGTTAGCTTATATAAAGTCCTCTAACTCAGATCCAGAAGATCGTTTTGGAAAAAATGTGTCGATTTCAGGGGAGACAATAGTCGCAGGAGCCTACGCAGAAGATAGCAATGTCACCTCAATTATTAATGGCACAGCGGGGAGTGGTGACAATTCAAAAACCGATTCCGGAGCCGCATATATCATAGACCTCTAAGTTGAGTCCAAAAGATGAACTATAAAAGCCTTACCAGCTAAACTTTGTAAGTATAAGTCAAACCTTGTCTATAACATATCAATTATTACTTTTTTATTTGTGATTATTTTATTGACGTTGATGTATTGACTATTAATAATCATTGCCCATACGATTTTAATAATTATCAGGTTAAACTTAATGCCAGAACTACTAGCAAAATTACTTTCACTAGCAACATTTTGTCTTCCACAAACCACCCCCCAAACCCCCGATTTTTTTAAAGCACAAATTTGTAATAATGTTCTAACGATCTTGCCTGATTTAGAAGTGAGTCCTCTAGCTGTATTCATAGATTCTCAACAAGATCAAAACTGGCGCTTGTGGCCTGAAGTATATGAAAATCAAGACACGTTAAAAATAGTCCGGTTTAATGATTTTGATTGGCTCATAAACCATGGAGATTTACCTGACACCCAAAGAGCATCCCTAATGGAGCAGGCTTTACAATTGCCTAAATATCAGAATTCTATCAATGACAAAGAACTGTTTATGCTTTGGAAAGAAGAAACAATCCAAACCGCTAAAACTTCACCGTGGTTTTTTTGGGTGACTAGAGAGCCTGACTATCTTTCTCATATTTCTCATTTGCTGAAGAATAGATTACATATCTTTGCTAAAAACAAGGAAAGAAGTCTCAGATCAGAAAAATATTACTTGATTAAGCATGCTTATGGCATATTTTTTACTATGTGGGCATTCAACCATGTCTTGGAAAATGCTGCAAGAGCATCAGCATGGTCAGCAGCTATAAAAGCTGCTGAAGCTTCTAAGAATAACTTCTCTTGGGAAGAAGCTAGCGATATAGCTTGGAATTCAGCTGGAGACTTCACCGAAGAAACTGCTGATTCAGCAGCATGGTTTATTGCAACAAAGGCTGCCGAAAAAGCAACAAGAGAACTAGTCGAGCATAATATTTTATATAAAGCTCAATACGGGGCATCTGCTGAAATTGAGGATACGGTAAAATTACATAAAAAGAAGCTTACTGAAATTACTACTCAAGTGACTTTGAAAAATGCAAATTATCCTGAAGATATTGGCAAGCTTGCATACCGCTCCGCTGAAAAAGTATGGCTCCTTTGTTTTCTTAAAAATTTTGATTCGATCATTGAACGATCTTATATAGAAACTATAAAGAATATCCCTGACTCAGACTTGATTGATGATATTTTTGTGTCTTCTCATAAATGGAAGGCTTTTAAGTCGCGCTTCTTCGAACAGATTCCTCGAGAAGCTAAACAATTTCTTGAACCATGGTTTGATGAGATAGATACCATTGTTTCTAGACTTGAGGGTCTGGAAGTCTAAAAGCGACTAACTCCCATAGACCCAAAGAAGATCTCTTTCTAAGCTGGCAAAAGAAAATGGAAGTTCATGATTGAATTGCACTATCTTATTGTCCTTGTTCAATACAAGGATGCGAGGAATTTGGTATAGAGTCATACTTTCATAAAAGCTCTTGGTTTCTTCTCCCCAATCAATACGTAGCATATTTTTTAGGAGCGGACTTTCTCCAATCTCCGTTTCTTCAACAAACGCCTCAAAATTTTCTCCTTTTTCAAATACATCTACCAGAATAATCTTCTCTAAAAATGATGTTGAAACTTGCATCTTAAGTTGCTTAACAAGCTGCATGCAGTAAGAACTTTGGTTATTTATAAAAACTAATACTTTGAAATTGCCTTTAGCTGGAGGAAAAATCCTCTCCTCTTCCAAATTTAAGCCACCTAGAACTGTTAGTTTTTTCATAGTTCCATAACTTTTACCATAGGTATTCTTAAGCTTTTTTAAATGACCTGCTTTTAGTTGTTTGAATGAATTAGCAATTCGTTTTTTTGCACCCGCATCAAAAATCTTATAGATATCCTTAGAATAAGCAGGAAAATGAAGTAAATAATGAGCCATCATTGGCTCTGCAAATACTGCTAACCCCATATCATGTAAAGCTTTAACATATGCATTAAACACTCTCGGCTGATCTTTCAGAAAATTTACAACAAAGAAAAGGTCATCCTCAGTGGCAATCTTGTCCAGAGTATTGAGATCCTTCAACAAACATACAGTGAGCAACTCAATATACTTAAGAAAATGAGGGCTAAGCATAGAAAAAACCTTACTGGTTTTTGAAAACTCCATGATTAAGGCCGGTCCATCAAACCTGCCTAAAATACCCAACAAAAAAATCTGGAAATCGTTCTGCAAAGAAGCGAGGAGGTGAGCTTGAGCTGTATTAATTGATCCTAAGATTTTTTTAAGATTTAAATCTTTGCCAGAGGTTTCATAAAAATACTTCGTCAGGAGGCTTATATAGATTTCATTTGCTAATTTTTGCTCTCGAGCCGGAAGTTTTACCTTTGGACTAAGGTACCTCGTGATCTTGTCAATACAGGATTCCATGTTGATTTGAAGGTAACAAGTTGTAAGGTCTGAGACATCAGAGTAGAATTTCTTGATTTCAACATTTTTCTTAGTTTGCTGTTTGGACTGCTTGATAAGAGATTTAACTCCAAGCGATGCATGATATATTGCGTACCCAGAGTATGAAGCAAAACTTGGTAAGGAACCTTCGTATATAGGAAATGTTTGTGGAACTCCAGCTGCAAGGTTATAAGTTAGGTCTGTAGGCTTACGCACCTCGGCGATAGTTGCTGGGAGCTTGTCTGCAAGTTTAATTAGGGAACTTTTAATTTCGGGAGAAACAGGGGACCGATCATTGTTAATGAGGGGCATCTTTGGAGTAATTAAGATATCAATGATCTTACCATCCGGCTTAAATGCTAAATGGAACTCACTTGCAACCTGAGTAGGCTCTAAGCGAATAGCCATCGGCCTAAATCCATAAGCAGGTTTATTGTCTACAAAAGCCCAAATCAAGCTGTTATTGATATGCTTTCCTGTTGGGAAAGGAGCCGTCGGTAGAAGATGGGTCTCAACAATCTCCTGTCGATACCAACTGAAGGGCCCTTTAACCTTAAGCTTTTTCAGGTACCTAAGGTATTTTTTTGTTAGTTTAGGGTTTTCAACAGGTAACATAGAACTACTTGAAAGTGGCCCTTTGTTTTCAGAAGAAGAACTCCCCTCTTCGAGGGCTGTAAGGCGAGCAGTACCTATTTTCTGAATACTTTCAAAAGTATCACCACTGAGGGCATTTAGCTCAGGATGCTCATACCATTCTGGGAGTTTTGTCGTACTACATGAGATCTGCAGCAACACTAAGCATACTAATCCAAAAAGCCGTTTCCACCCAAAGCTGAACATACAAGCTCCATTACGCAGATTATTAGGACATTATTTTTTATCCAATCATAACCCATGAGGACTACATATGTCATGTTACAGACTAGGTGTAAGCTTTTTAAAAATTAATAGTTTTTATTTGGGAATTAAAGAAGATAGGTGTTTAATCTGGGGCCCGATAAACGGACCCCGCAGGACCACACAGCCACAATCTAGCAAAGAAATTTTAGAATGGCAAGAATAATCTTCAAAAGACTTATATACTCCGATTATTAAGAAGTATTTTTCTGCAGACAGGCTCTTTGATATCATCGCCCTAGGGCTGATTTCGCTTCAATTGCCAAAGATCATAGGCTTTGTATGGTAAATTAGTGTTAATTGTTTTAACACTTTCGGAGGAATAAAATGTCAGGAAACTTGCTGATGCGACTTTCTTGTTGCATATCATATTGTCTCTTTATGCTGCTTGCATTGGACACTTCATCAAATGCTTTTGCAAAGACAATCAAAATTGGTGTAATCGGCCCTCTGAGTGGGGACCTTGCAACTTACGGGATTCCTACCAAGAACGGTACCGAACTCGCAGTTAAAAACATCAATAAGGCTGGAGGAGTATTAAATTCCAAGTTGGAGCTATTTTCACTTGATGATGTTTGTGAGCCGAATACCGCCGTAACAACTGCGAACAAAATTATTGGCGAGGGCGTTGTTGGTGTAATAGGCCACCTCTGCAGTGGGGCAACGCGAGCAGTCCTCGACATTTATAAACAAGCTAACATTGTTGTGATCTCTCCAGCTTCCACAAACCCGGACCTGAGTCTAGATGGAAAGAGTCCCAATTTTTTTCGCACCATTGCTCACGATGCAGCACAAGCTAATCTGCAGGTCGACTATATCAGCAACAAGCTTAAAGCTAAAAATGTAGCCATCTTACATGACCATGGCACCTATGGTGAAGGCTTAGCAAAGCTTGTAAAAGAAGGTCTGGAAAAACAAAAAAATACCAAAGTAAGTCTATACGATGGTATTAAACCGGGCCAATCAGACTACATTGGAATATTAAAGAAAATAAAAAATAAAAATGTAGATGCAGTTGTTTTTGGAGGCTATCATCCAGAAGCAGCAAAACTAGTCATGAATGCGAGAAGCAAAACTCTACGATTGCAGGTACCTTTTATTTCCGGAGATGGGGTAAGAGACAATAAGTTAATTGAAATTGCAGGCAAAGACTCAAATGGATATTTAGCTTCAGCTCCTGTAGACACCTCAAGCAATAGCATGTCACAAAAAATTAGCAAACAATACGAAGAAACCTACAAAGAAAAGCCAGGAACATTCACACTAGCCGCATATGCTGCTGTCGTAGCCTTAGCCGAAGCCGTAAAATCAGCAAAATCTACAGAATTTAGCAAAGTGAAAGAACAACTGCACAAGCAAAATTTTGCAACTCCCATTGGTAGTATTAGCTTCGATACAAAAGGTGATGTAATTGGCTCAGGATTTACTATGTACAAAGTAGAAGCAGGTTCAAATGGCAAGGGAAAATTTGTTTCAGTTAAGTAAGCTCAGCGGATAAAACAATGAATTACCTTTTAGAGCTTACAATTACTGGAATATCTAGGGGGAGCATCTATGCATTGCTTGCCCTAGGCTACACAATGGTTTACGGGATCATTGGAATGATCAATTTTGCCCATGGTGAAATATATATGCTCAGTGCCTTTGTGGCGCTAGTATCTGCTAGTATTCTTCAAATACTTGGATTTGGAAAACTCTTTATATTCATTGGGACTCTACTGATTGCCATAACCTATGGTTGCGCTTATGGATTGACGGTTGAGCGCATGGCCTACAAACCACTCAGAAATTCTCCAAGGCTTACCTGCTTGATTTCAGCCATTGGAATGTCAATATTTCTCCAAAACTATGTGTTACTGGGATATGGATCTGAGATTCAACCCTTCCCAGCATTAATTCCAGAATTTGCCTTTCTAGAGCCAGTTTCAACTTACCTTCTGAACACGGACTTTGTCATCATTGTAGCCACTCTTTTAGCCACTGGGCTTCTCCTCTTGTTTACTCGCTATAGCAAAATGGGAATGGCGATGAGGGCAGTTTCCCAAGATCAAACCATGGCTATGCTTCTTGGAATTGATATCAATCGCATTATAGCTGCTACATTCGTGATCGGCTCAGGTTTAGCTGCGATTGCAGCTGTGCTCATAGGCTCTCATATGCGGCAAATCAATTATTTTATTGGGTTTACTGTTGGAATCAAAGCCTTTACTGCAGCTGTGCTTGGAGGCATTGGTAACATCACAGGAGCAGTGGTTGGTGGTTATATCCTTGGGATTGTGGAAAGCTATGCTGCTGGATATATCTCAAGCAGCTATAAAGATGTTTTTGCCTTTTCCCTTCTGGTTTTGATTCTGATTTTCAGACCAGCAGGACTCCTGGGTGTGCAAACGACTGAAAAAGTCTAGAAAGGTCCCTATGAAGCAAGTGGGTTTGATAGGCCTATGGTTTTTTTTACTAACCTTTCCAATTTTAGGACTAAAGGTTAGACTTTCAGAACAGAAAATCGACTTCAACCCTCATATTCCTTTAATCCTAGCTTTGAGCTTGATGGTAGTCTATGCTTTTTACAAAAAGTTAATAAAGCCATTACTTGAGCCACATCACTCCAAACAAACCTGGCTTTCTACAAAAACACTCAATGCGCAGGTATGGTTGACAAATAAACAGCTTTATTTCAAAATTTTTGTAGCAATTGGCTTAATTGTTCTTCCCCTCCTAGCATCCCCCTATCACAACACCATATTGATAACAGCTTTAATGTATGTAGTACTAGGCTTAGGCCTGAATATTGTGGTAGGACTGGCAGGTTTACTCGATCTAGGATATGTGGCTTTCTATGCAGTTGGGGCTTACACTTATGCGCTCATGAATATGCACTATGGATTTAGTTTTTGGCTCATTCTCCCCCTAGCGGGTGTTCTTGCTGCAATTGCAGGTATCTTGCTTGGTATACCAGTTTTGAGATTAAGGGGAGATTATTTGGCAATCGTAACTCTGGGTTTTGGAGAAATTATCCATATAGTACTAGAGACATGGAGTGAATTCACTCAAGGACCTAAAGGCATTTATAGCATCCCTAAGCCAGGGCTATTTGGAATTAAATTAAATTATATTCAATCGAATATTTATCTATACTATCTCATTCTAATAATGACAATCATCACAGTTGTGGTTGTACATCGTCTTATATATTCTCGAATTGGAAGAGCCTGGGTAGCTTTACGGGAAGACGAGCTTGCTTGCGAATTGATGGGAATCAATACTACCAAAGTCAAACTAACAGCTTTCGGTCTTGGGGCAACTTGGGCAGGGTTTATCGGGGCTTTCTTTGCAGCAAAAAATAGCTTTGTTAATCCTGCAAGCTTTACTTTTCATCAATCTGCACTCATTCTATGCATTGTTATTCTTGGAGGACTAGGGTCCATTGCAGGAGTCATCCTAGCTGCTACGATACTAATCTTACTTCCCGAATATTTCCGATTCTTAGAGCAATACCGTATGCTTTTTTTTGGCTTATCAATGGTACTAGTTATGGTTTTCAAACCTGAAGGACTTATCAAGAAGCCCAGTTCAGATTACAGCAAGCTCAAATATTAAGGGCCCATGGCATGCAGCAACAACCTGCCCTCGAAGTAAAAGAATTATCCATGTCATTTTCTGGTATCAAAGCAATCTCGTCGGCTAATTTAAAAGTTGGCGTAGGTGAAATAAAAGCAGTGATCGGCCCAAATGGAGCTGGAAAAACTACCTTATTCAACTGCATAACAGGAATATACAAGCCAAGCTCTGGATCAATTTTCTTAAATAACAAGGGAAATCCTGCAGAAACAACAGGCTTGAAAGCACACCAAATTACTCAGTTAGGACTTGCACGAACCTTTCAAAACATTCGGCTATTCAATCGTATGAGTGTACTTGAAAATGTCATGATTGGTTTTCATTGTCGCACTCACTCAGGAATTACTGGAGCTATTTTTCGCTTTAGTCGCCAACGTGACGAAGAAAAAAAAATCTACCACAAATCACTTGAGATTCTCTCTTACTTAAAGTTAGAAAAAAACTTTAATCAAGAAGCAAGGAATCTTCCATATGCTGCCCAACGCAAATTGGAAATAGCTAGAGCGTTGGCAACAAGCCCCAACTTGCTACTCCTTGATGAACCTGCAGCTGGAATGAACCCTCAGGAAACTTTGGAGTTAAGAGAGATAATTCAAAAGATTAGATTAGATTTTCAAGTTACCATCATATTGATTGAGCATGATATGCGCTTTGTTATGCAGCTGTCAGATAGCGTCGTGGTCATGGACCAAGGCACAGTGATTGCAGATGACAGTCCAACGAAGGTAAGTGCAAATCCAAAAGTAATCAGCGCATACTTAGGAGAGGAAGATTGCTTAGACTAGAAAATATTCGGACTGCATACCACAAAATAGAGGCGTTGATGGGTGTTTCTCTTGATATAAAAGCCGGAGAGATCGTCTGCCTAATAGGGTCAAATGGTGCCGGCAAATCAACCACCTTAATGAGCATATCTGGAATCCAGCCCTGTCACCAAGGAAAGATATATTTTGAATCCGAATCTATAGAAACGCTCAGTCCTTATGATATCGTTCGCAGAGGTATCATCCAAGTTCCGGAAGGGAGAAGAATTTTTCCGACATTTACAGTACAAGAAAATATCTTGATTGGCGCATACAAAAATATGGATAAAAATAAAATTCGCAATAATCTTGAACATATGTATTCGCTTTTTCCGATTCTCAAGGACCGGGCTAAACAAATTGCTGGGACACTGAGTGGTGGCGAGCAACAGATGTTGGCGATTGCGCGAGGACTAATGGCGGAGCCAAAACTCCTCTTACTCGATGAACCCTCACTTGGCTTAGCTCCCTTACTAGTTAAATCTATTTTTGATATGATAAAGAAAATAAATCACATAGAAAAAACCAGTATTCTCCTGGTAGAACAAAATGCAAATCTTGCTCTTAAGCACTCTGATAGGGCATATGTAATGGAACATGGAGTTATTGTACTAAGTGGACATGGCGATGAGTTGTTGAAACACCCAAAAGTAAAACAGGCTTACCTAGGTATTTCCGACGAACAAGCCCATTTATCATAGTGATCGAGTAAGAATACTCTCTGAAGGCCTAGATACACTAATTTCTATATCACGGGGAAGCTTGGTAGAATTATGCTTTTTTTGTAGTAAAACTATGGCGTTAATGGTCTGATGGGCTTCGACGTACAATCCTTCCCGAAGAAGAAAATTTTTCTCATAACCCATCTGTGACTGGGAATCGAGTCTTTTACCTCTCTTAGCAAGCTGGGCAATCAGAGCAGCAAGTGCCTGAGCGTCTTCTTTACCAGCTAACACACTCGATAATGGTGCAAAGTGCAATGAATCAGCCGAACGAAATGTGTTCTGATAAGATAATTTTTGTTCGTATTCATAATTAGGAACAAACATTATCATGTCTTCATTATAATGGGGAAATCTCACGAAACTCACTTGTAAAGCTTGCTTTTGGTCTGTAAGGTTCTTAAGCTGGCATTCTACGGCAAAAAAACCACGGAAATTTGCATGCTCAAGTGTCTGACATTTCACGTCAACCTTTTCAGCAATGTCTAAAGGGCTTGTACTTACACAAGCACTAGTAAACAACAAAAAAATGATAAAATTAAATATTTTAAGCATAGTTCCTCAGGGAAGTATAAACAACTTTTACAATACCAATCTTGAAAGAATAAAAGCAATCCGTATGCCACTTTAAAACAGGCAGGTTTACGCCATAATAGATGAATCAAATGCAAATATGCAAGCTATTAAGCACGACAATGTTACGATTTCTCATAAAAATTTAATACGAAGATGATCCACGATGAAGTTGAAGTGTAATTTCAAACGTATGTTTTGTGGTCAGATGAAAAAGTTTAAGACAGGAGCAGTCATAGGCATGATCTGCAATATTAGCAAACTCTTGGCCTATCCAAGGCCAAGGGCACAGGTTTTATACAAAAGATTAAAAACTATGGACTTCATTACTCCTTAGGAAATTTAGAGCCAATATGCTTAGAGTCAACCCAGCTGGTAACAGCTTGTTAACCCTCATTTGTTTCATCGCTGCGAAAAGCAGAAGCAAGGCAATGACTAAACTGAGATCAAGCTTGCCTCTCGAAGCACCTAAAAGCAAAGAATCGATGCCTTGACCACCTTTTTGGATGAATCTCCATATTTTTTTTGAGTAAGGCATTGCATTTTTCTCAAGACTTGCACTATGCTCGATTAACTTTTCAAGAAAGCTAATCTTTTTATTGGAATCATAGTAGACTACCAAGCTACCAGTTTTAGGGTTTGTCTCAACTTGCTCAACACCTTGAACTGCTAGTAATTCCGTTTTGAATCGATGCAGTGTAAATGCATCCACCTTTTTAGGGTCTAGCCTAAATCTAATTCTTCCATCAATTTGATGACAGATCTTTGCTTGATCCCATTCTTTTAAGATCATGTAGCAGAACCCTTTTGTTTCTTCTTTGTGGCTTCTTTTACAGGTTCACTGCTAGCAGAAGACTCTTTACCCGCTGAACTAGCCTTCCCACTAGAAGCGGCTTCCGTTGCAGGTTTTGCCTTCATTCCTACTTTTACTTCAGCAATTAGATCTTCAAAAGACTCTCCAAGGTATGCAATAGATTCTTTTCCTTTTTCAAGGCTTGTCACAGCAACTTTTACAACAGATTTCGTTATTGGCTTTGCCACAGCAAGACCCACTTTTGTGATTTCACGTGAAACAAAACCAGTGCTAAAGCCAACTAAGAATCCACCAATAAAACTTGGTCCACCAAACATTTTAACTCCCTCCTGCTTGTAGATTTCTATTCTCCTAATGCCTCTCTCAGCTAGGCATCATAACATGTTGCGTCTCTCGTTCAAACGAAGGCTTGCTCACAGAACGTTCTCGAATCCCAATCAGAACATTTGGTAGCACAGCTGTCAAAATTGCCAAGCCCTGATCTGTGATACTTAATGGCCTATTACTAAGCAATTTTTTTAAGAAAGGTACTTTCATACTGCTTAATAGCAATAACAAACAAAGTGAAATAGCACCCAGCAAGTAGGGATTTCCCTGCTGTCTTACTTTAGAACTATTATGACGGCCATTATTATGAAGACTCAGCGCATATATTAGCTGAGAAATCGTCAAACTCAAAAATGCTCCTGTTCCGGCATAATCTAAACCTTTGCGACCTGATATCCAGAATCGATATGCAAAAAGTGTTGATGCAGTTATCACCAAAGAATCAGCTACAATCTTTCGCTTATCCTTAGCATTAAAGAAAGGGTTTTCTGGATTTTCTGGAGCAGTGTTCATAATATCTTGATCAGGTGCCTCCATTGCTAAGGCTAAAGATGGAAAAATATCGGTTACCAAGTTGATCCATAGTAATTGCATAGGGTTCAATGGTATTCCCCAACCCATTCCTATGGCTCCTAACATAAGAAATATTTCACTAAGATTTGTTGCAAATAAAAAGTGGATAGACTTGCGTAAATTTTTTCTGATAGTTCTGCCCAGCATAATTGCATCATATATAGTTGCCAGATTATCATCCAACAAGATCATGTCTGCAGATTCTTTGGCAACAGAAGTTCCTACTCCTCCCATAGCAATTCCCACATTGCTAGCTCTTAATGCAGGGGCATCATTGATCCCATCTCCTGTCATACCAACAATACTACCGCTCGCTTGTAGTTCTTCTACAATGCCAAGTTTCGTAGATGGACTGACCCGAGGAAAAATATGATACTTCTTGTGGATCTGAGCTGGTCTATCATTATTTTTTAGCTTTTCAAACCAATTTTCCTCGGCAACCAGAAGATTTTCCTTGCCACTTAGGTTTAACTCTTTGCCTACTGCTTTAGCGGTTTGAGATTGATCACCTGTCAGCATTACTGTGTCGATCCCTGCTCGATGAAACTTAGCAATTAGATCTTTAACACCATGCCTTGGTGAATCCTGCAGGCCCACTAGGCCCAACCAAGTATAACTTCCTGTTTTGCGTTCTCGGTAGGCAAAACCCAAAACCCGCAAAGCTGCACGAGCTAGTGTTTTATTTGCATTGATCAAGCTTTCTCGCTTTTCAGAACTCAAAGGAAGCTGTTCATCACCCTGCTGCCAATGATCACAAAGGCGAAGGACCTGTAAAGGGTTTCCTTTCAGCGCTTCAAAATCAGGCTTTCCATCATCCTGAATATGTATCGTTCGCATAAATTGTTTGTGCTCGGAACGATACTTTGCTTTTGTGCGAGGAAAGCGGCTGCGAATCACCTTCGGGTCATACCCTGCTTGTAGTGTCAATTGAATCAATGCATTTTCTGTGGGACTACCTTTTATGGAAGCGTTCTTTCCATCAAAAACAACCTGACTATCATTACATAGGATCAAAGTTTTGATAAGAAGATCCCAACTTCTATAATTTTGCAATTGGTCTAGCTTTTTGCTTCCATCTGCAAAATTGAAATCTTTAAACTCAAGATTAACTTTCCTCACCTGCATCTCATTGAGAGTTAAAGTGCCTGTTTTATCAAAACAGAAAGTTTGGATAGAACCTAGCGCTTCTACACCATGCAATGTTCTAACCAAGACATTGTTTTTTCTTAGCTTTGTCACTCCAATTGCTAAAACAGTGGTACCAACTGTTGTTAAGCCTTCAGGAACCGCTGCTATTGCCAAGGAAACCGCTGATTTTACAATTTCGATAAATTTAAAACCTCGGGCCAATCCTAGAAGTAAAACTATGAGGCATACCACTACACACAGAACCAGGATTTCATCGCCGAGCTTGCGTAAATTTTTCTGGTAAATAGTTTCAGGTGTCTGAGATTTTTGGGTCAGCAACTGAATCATGCCAAGTTCACTATGCAAACCCACACCAACAACGATACCGACTCCACTTCCACTGGTGACCACAGTTCCTTTGTAGACCATGTTCGATCGCTTGGCTAAAGGAACCGCAAAATCAAGAATCCTTTTTTCTTTACCAACCGGATAACTTTCTCCAGTTAACACTGCTTCATCGACTTTAAGGTGATCAACTTTAAGCAGACGAATATCAGCTGGAACTTCACCTTGTGTAAGAAAAACAACATCTCCAATGACCAAGTCCTCTGGTACTATCTCAATGGTTTTACCATTTCTAAGTACTTTAACAGGTTCCTGTGATTTTTCATTGAGAGAGCGAATAATTTTCTCTGCTTTTTTTTCAGTAATATAGGCTATATAACCATTTGCAAATACCACTGCCGATATAAGTGCTGCATCACCTATACTTCCAAGTAGCGCCGAAGCCATAGCTGAACCAAGTAGGACCCCTACAGGTAGATTACAAAATTGTCTAAGAAACACCTTAGTGCTAGACTCAGACACCACATGGGAAAGCTCATTTTTGCCATAACTTAATGATTTCTCCTCCACTTGCCTATCAGATAAACCATCTTTTATACTTGTCTGGCATGCATCCTCTAACTCATTTTTAGAAAGACTATGCCATAAAACCTCTTGTTGTTGCTTCGGAATCCCAAAGCCTCCAAACAACTCAGCCTTTTCGCCTGTCATTTCTTCAAATACTATTTTTTTTATGACACTATCAACAAGCTCAAGCAGGTCTTGATGCTGTTTCTTTCGATCGAAAACAATTAGTAAGCGAGAAGTTTGAATGTTGGCGCGCACTTCATCAATAAAGGAAAAACGCGACAGCCTATTCGTTAAATTATCCTTAAAAGACTTGCTCTCATATAGACCCCGGACTTTTAGACGCACCCGCCCAGCGACTTGTTTATGAATATAAGTTACATAGTGCTTGGAATCTATAAAACTATAGAGAGCTTGGGAAGTATTAACTCCTTGATTTTTGGATAATCGCTCTAATCCCACATTTACCATCATAAATCTAACCCCGATCGAATATTTTGTCTGATAGTAACAAAAAGATTTTATAAATCAATTAGTAAGGGAGGAGTAGGCACAGGATAGAGTTGCAAAAGGAATAGCACCAAGTATTTGTAGGCTATATAATTTTATAAATCAATCTGTCTAGTATATCTACGAAAGCCTGTTCAATCACGATAATTAGAATTGCCCTTCCAATTATTTTTAGGCACTCTAAAAAAGCAGGTGTCCATTATAGGTTAATAAAAATTCTTCTTATATAGATTTCTGGAAACGACCTAGGGAAGCCAATCACGTTCGCCATAATATTTAAATTTTTAAGCTCTCTAAAAATTGGACCTGAATGAATTAAACTAGCATTATAGAAAACTAGAATACTCCCCGTTATAGAGCTAATTCGTACAGATTTTATCCCATAGAGATCAAGGATAGCGGATTCAATTTCTCTGGCAAGAAGATCGTTCTTTTTAAGTCTGGACGAACGAACACGAATCCGACCTGGTAATTGATGAACACTTATCAACAGGTGGCCCCCATAAAATAGTAATTTAATTTTATTACTTCTATTAGATAAATGATGCCAAACTTACTGCAATTTATCTACCATAAAAAGTAATCGTTAATCTATTAGATTACTTATAGAATATTAAATTAAGGAAATATTAATTTAATATTAATTATAACCTAAACCCACGAAACATAGCACCTTGTCCAAGCTTTTCTATTTCCATTCAAGACATACTATAATCCACTAAAATTATTTTTATTTTTCAATTTAGATAATCATTTCAGTTGGTTTTGCCGATAAATATTGAGAGGAAAAAAGAGATAAGGAAATGTATTATGGGCCAAATGCCTAACATCAAAAATCAAATTAAGGAAGAGATAGCTACTTATAAACGCCTATGTGAAGCACTCGAAATTCAATTGGAATATGAACCAAATGCTGAAACCAAAGCGACATGTAAAATTTACAGGACTTTACTTGAGGTTTTGGAGTTTTGGCAAAACCAAGATCGGGTCGATGTATCTTATTTGGCTGATATGCTTGTCGGAAATTTACAACTTGAATATGCGAAGCTAATAAAAGAATCTAATGACCATGAAAAGTCTAGTTAAATCCACGTTTCCCTAGAACCAAATGGTACAGCCTTCTAAGTTACAAGAGTAGTATTTAATTATCAGCCCAAAGTTTGCTTGGCAATAATAGGCTCGGAGTACCTATAGAGATCATCCATAGCTGGTGCATAGCTCTCGACAATGCTACATAGAAAGTTTTCCGCGACAAAGCATCTTCGCCATAAGTACTAGTGTTTGCATCTGGAATGACAACGTAATCAAATTCTAAACCCTTCACACTCGCAACACTTGTCACATCAATTCCAGGTCTAAAATTAAAATCCCCATCCAAGACTAAACGACAGTCTAATTTGGCTTCAATCGTCTCATACAGCTTGCCTGCATAAATATCATTACGAACTATAATCGCAACACTTGCTCTACTCTCATTCAACATTAATTCTGTTAAAGTATCGATGAGCTGAATACAAGCTAGTCCATAATCTTGATAACGATTAAACTTTACTGGTGCTCCCATCCTAGTCGATTTTGGAAGTGTAACTTTGAGGGGCTTTAATACTTGTTGAGCAAGATTAGCAATTGGTGCTGGTGATCGATAGTTCGTCTTCAGCTGCGCCTTCAAACTGTTTTTAACACCTATGTTTTTTAATGATTCACTCCAGTCTATAAATGAGGTGCTTATACTCGTTTGCTGCATGGCATCTCCAGCAACAGTCAGAGACTGTTTTTCAGGTATCGCTTTTCCAATTGCTTTAAGCTCAATGCCTGCTAATTCTTGCGCCTCATCTATTACCAAATGAGCATATTGAGTCAGTTTCAGCCTAAGTCCTTTACTTATCTGATATTTTCTATGAGCAACTTCAAGCATGATGGCAAAGTCTTCAATATCAATACTCCCGCGTATTTCATCAGGAGTTGCCCAATCAAGATCTTTGCCATCTAAGCTTACTAGACGATCTGGGTCATATCCTTTATAACGGTCTCCACTCTCTTCTGCTCTTTGCTCTTTAGTATGACGAATAACTCTTTTAACTACATCCTCATTCAAGGATTTGTCTTCTTCATTCAAGGCCGCTATTAGTACTGAATAATCTGTAAAAAAATCGTGATGATCCTTAAGATGATTTTGCTTTAAAATCCAACCTGGGCTCTCTTTTTGTTTTTTCTCTATAAAAGCTTCAATTGCGTAAATAATACAATGACTTCTCTTGAAACGAACCACTTCTGAAGGGGTTTCTTCACAGATCCTCTGGGGTAATCCCTTTAAGAACTTCTTTTTCTGCTTACTGATCCAATTATCAAAAGTCTGTACGGAAACTTTTCCAAGCCCTAAGCTTACCAATAAATTTTGGCATAAGCGAACCAGACCTGGCTCCGGCACTATCATCAACATATTGTTTTCTTTGAAATAATCTGGATTTCCATAGTTTAAATGAGCGAGCCTATGAAGCGCTACGGTAGTTTTTCCCGCTCCCGCTCCTCCCAAAATTAGCAGAGGTTTGAATGGATCTTGGGTCAGGAGAGAATACTGGTCTCTATCAAGAAGGGCAGCAAGCTCAGGAGCTGCCTGTTGGCCACTTTCTCCAAGATATCTGGTAGCTGTTCCTTGGCCTCCACCCAATTGAGGCATTTGAGTACCTTGATCTCTAATCCAACTTTGGGAAAATTTACGATAGCTATTGTCATCACTCTTGAGCATTTTTAGTTCTCCCCTTTGGATGGTCACAATATGACGCTCAACAATGAGGCCATGCGCTACCCTCCCTGGAAGCTCTAGCTCATACTCCTCTCCGGTTCGATATTCAAAAAAAAGCCTGGATATCGGAGCATTTCTCCAATCAACGATAGAATAATTGGACTTACTGGAAATAAATGATGTGTAACCTAGCAGAATATGCCTAATCCGTCCGTTTTCTTGCAAAGATATGTGAGCAAAATAAGGAGAATGCGAAGAAGGTAGTGGATCAACCTTACGTGCTGCTAGACTAAGTTGGTAATGCATTTGCTCATACAACATTGGAAGGTCAGTATCTTCACTCCCAGTCTGCGACCTTATCCCAACAGTCTCATCTCTTAGCTCAAGAAAACGTTTGCGAATACCCTCTTGGCGCATCTTTCTTGATTCTTGTTCTTCCTTGATTGCTCTAAGAATTTCTGTGAGGATTTTCTCTTGCTCACCAATTAATTCAAGCTCTTCTTCATTTACATTATTCTTTTTCAAAAAACTTCCTCCAACTCATAGATAAAAGCTAACATCAAGCTGGTAAATTTTCCATATAAACTGGGTAAATTGGAACTAAGCTATCTTACGCTATCAACACTTTATCTATGTATCACGCTAATATCATTAATTATAACTATTTGCCTGATATACCTTTATCATCAAACCCACTAAAATATCCCACAAGGGCCTTAATTGAAAATAGAAAGACTATGTCTTTAGACCGAGGAAATTCCTTAAAATTGATTGGAGCTTTTAACATTTTCGAGCAAAGTTCAATAATCTTGACAGCTGCATTATTTCTGTTTCTCATTCTATCGCTCAAACGCTGGTATGATGAAAAAAAATCATCTCTTCTGAAAAATTGGTGTTTTTTAGCTTGCATTAGCTTTTTGTCGTATTTGCTGTCCATGCAACTTTATCGCTCTGTTGATCAGAGCCTTTTGTATCTACTATTAAGTACTCATGCTCTAAAAGTTTTTTATTATTCAAGAATAATTCTAAATTATTTTAGTTTAAAAGCTACGTTTACTCAAAAATTAAATAAATTCATCTTATTTTTTTGTTTCACTTATTTTTTGATATTTCTATATCACTTTCTATGGCAAAATAAACAAGGTTCTCCTCCATTTCTATTCGACACCAAAGACATAAGCATATTTATTTTAGTCAGCTTCAAAACACTCTGCATACTACTATTGGGGATTCAGATATATACCCTTGCACGAGCGAGAAAAAAAATTAAGAATAAGAAAGAGCTAATGGCAGCTATAATTTCAAGCCTTGGCATAAACCTGTACCTCTTAGTTGCAAAATTGGAATTAACAAATTTTATAATTCTTAATTATTGTTTTATTGGAGAGATTATCGTTTTTGCAATGTTAAAACAAAATAATAGCATCACAAAGACTGTTAAAATTAAACAAGACCTTTGGGAAGCTAAACAACTAGCACAACAATGGTATATCTTAGGAAATATTGCCCATGATATTCGTTCTCCATTATCTCTCAGCATAGATCATTTTGAACGTCTTGCCGAATATATAGGCACGCATTGTAAACCTAACAATGAAATTCAGACTATCACAGAGCATGGTAGCAAAGCTTTGCTGCGTATAAACAAGATCATTCATGAATATTTAACTATGCTCGAGGAAGATGATTCTAACTACGAAAATGTAAATCTTGACATAGTTATCCGAGAAGCGCTAATGCTATGTGAAACCAAGGCAGCGCTTATTAATAAATTAGATATTAGAGTAAAAATAGGGGAAGATTTAGAAATTAAAGGTCAAGAAAACCAACTTGTCATGATGTTTGTAAATTTGATTAATAATGCTTTCGATGCTCTGAAAGACCAACAAGACCCATTTATTGAAATTGACACAAATTTAAAAGGAACTTTATTAATCATCAAGATTTGCGACAATGGCGAAGGAATTGCAAAAGAAAACAAAGAGCTCATATTTAAAAAAGGATTTTCCACTAAAAGACAAGGCACTGGACTTGGATTAGATTTTATAAAATTGGTTGTTAAAAACCATCATGGCAGAGTTTTTATAGATGAAAAAAACCCCAATACATGCTTTGTCCTTGAGTTTAACTTATTTTAGTATCAAAGTCTCGGGAGAAGATGCTTCTATGATGATCAGGGGAACGTCACTGAATCCAGGTTTGACGCATGAGAAATGAGCTTAGCAAATATTTGCTAAGCTCATTAAATATAACTACTACGTATTATTCACAATCTTCACAGCAATCACACTGTTGACCTTGGCAATCTTCACAGCAATCAGGCTGAGCTAATACAGGAAATGAAAATACTAGTGTACTTAGGATGGCAAATAATTTTATTTTCATAATAATATATCTCCAAAAAATTTCTATTTTTTAGTTAAATAAACTTAATAATTGTTATGCAGATAAAGTAGAAAAATTCTTTGGAGGTCGAAAATATCTTCCATTCACTTGAAATGGGTTTAGACTATCTTCAAGAATTATGCTTTTGATATAAAAATTAACATTTTTTACAGCTTGAAAGGGATTATGCAAAGTTTTTTTACAGCAAAAACAGTCTGTACATACATCTTCGCAATCATTTGATTCTATTTCTTGATATGAAGAACAACAATCATCAAGCGGCCTAAAAACAAGAAGTCCATTGCCTATAAAAAATAGCAAAACTGTGGATAGCACAAGCCTTGTTAACAACTTTACTCCGCAGAAAATGATTCATATTTGTATAGTGCCTGAGATGAAATCATTTTTCAAGACTCAAATATTGGGCAACAACAGATTACTAGGATCTAAACGCGTAAAATAAAGGTATGGAGAGAAGAAGGTTTTGTTATTTATCCTTTGGACGTATTGGGAGATTTTTGCCTCACAAACTCTATTTTTTTGTCTGAAAGAATCTTGAGTGTTTGTTGGAAATCAACAATAGAGGATTTTGGAGTATATGTGAGAATTGAGATCTAACTTTTTCTTCTGACTTCTCTGCACCAGTTAAAAGAATGATAAGACAAAGAGGACTTTCTTTTCGTAATAATTGTACTAGCTCATAACCGTCTAGTCCTGGCATCTTGGCTTTCTCTTGCTTAAATATGGCCCCAGCTGCATGTTAGCGTGATTAAATTTTCTTGTAGTCACCAAGAAATACTCACAATTTCTCCCTAAAACTTTAAAATGTGTCTAAATAGTGTCTGGTCGGAAACTAAATTCTTGCCTTTGCAACTCAGTTTTTTTTATCGCGGTTGAAATTAATTTTAAAAACTCTTCTTATTTTCCAGTGATAAGTGAAAAATACCATATTTTCGGCAATTAAATATCTTC
>JBGCDR010000306.1:0-7078 GCA_045105515.1 Oligoflexales bacterium | reverse complement strand
AAAATGATAATGGAGAAGAAAAAACAGCGGCTGTATAATCTCTTAATCTTTTGATTTCAAAACATTATTTTTGTCAGATATAGGACTTACAGTTTAGCTGAGAGCTTAAGTTACATGTTCGCCGAAGGCCTAACTTGATTGCATTAACAAGGTCATCTTTGGTATACGGTTTTTTAATGAAGTCGTCCATTCCAGCTTCAGCGCATTTGTTTCTATTTTCAGTGGTTGAGTTTGCGGTGACTGCTATAATGGGAGGGGCAGAAATTCCATATTTCTCTTTAATTTTCTTTGTGCAAATATAACCATCCATTTCAGGCATGTTGCAATCCATAAAAATAATACTATAGGTTGAATTTTTTAGAAGTTTCAAAGCTTCAACCCCATTTTCTGCAATGTCTGCAGTATAACCTAGTTTTTTCAGGTAATTTTTTATGACCATTTGATTTATATAGTTATCTTCAGCAACAAGCACTCTTTTTTTATGATTTATATTTTTGTCTTTATTTTCTTCGCTCACTGGTTGGTTTTGGTTTGGTGTAGCAGAAGCCCCTGCCTCTGTTGAATTAGCTTTTATTTGAAATTTGAAGCTAGAACCCTTGCCTTTTTCACTATCAAGACTAATGGTCCCACTCATTAAATCTATGATCTTTTTTGATATAGTTAAGCCTAATCCAGTGCCTGCGAAGTTTTTTGTTTTAGAAGTGTCAGCCTGAGTAAAAGCTTCAAAGATTCTTTTTTGGTCTTCTTGAGCAACTCCGATTCCTGAATCAATAATTTCGAACTCTATTTTTTCATCAACCGCTTGTGAAGGAGCGCTTACCGGATAGACTCTGATTCTAACATTTCCAACCTGAGTAAACTTAATTGCATTGCCAACAATATTCATGAGAACTTGTTTTAGCTTTATTTGATCAACAATATACTTTTTTGATGAGCTTAAATTAATCTCCATTTCGAAGCTTAAGTTCTTCTCGTCAGCTGTCGGTTTGAAAATTTGATATACCTGAGTAACTAAATCATTTATATTAGCGGGTGTCTGGTCGAGAGAAGTTTTTACTTGGTCGAGCTTGGCATAGCTAAGGATATCATCTAATAGTTCAAGAAGGGATTTTCCACAATTTTTAATTGTCTTTAAGATATCTGATACTTCAGGATTTTCATTTGGGATCTCAGATAGAATATCAGTTAATCCTAAAATACCATTCATTGGCGTTCTTATTTCATGGGAAAGGTTAGCAATAAATGTGGTTTTCGCAATATTAGCTTTTTCTACTTCTACAAGTGCTTCTTTTTGTTTAGTTACATCGAATACAACAATCATACCATGGGTGATATGATTATTATTATCTCTAATCGGAAGGAATTTTGAAGCATAATGTTTGGAGTTTGACTCGAGTTCAAACTCGCTACTCTCACCATTGAGAGTTTTTTGGTATAAAGGTTTTAACATTTTTACAGCATCTTCTTCTAAAACCTTATCAATACTGGCTCCAACCATTTTTTTCGAATCGTATCCAGCATCTTTTAACGCAGCTCCCTCAGCAAGGTGATATTTCATTTTAGTATCAAAGATAATCACTGAAAAATTGGGAATCTGATTGGCCATCATACGGAAAAGCCGATTTTCCAAATTGGCAGATTCTAGTAATTTTTCCAACTCAGCAGTATTTCTTGACATTATAATTCCTCTAGTTGGCGCCAAAGGGGCTATCGGTAACGCGATGATAAACTTAAAATGTTAAATCTATCCTAAATTCGAAAGTAATGGGCTAAAGACAAGTCTAGGTCCAAAATGGAATAAAACTATTTTTCAATTGTCCGATATCTACCTAAGGCTCAGTGAACATAAGGAAAGAAAGAAGGTGCGAATATGAAGCATAGGCCTAACTGGTTGATGATTTTAGCTGTTTTGCATATCCTTGAACCATTTACAAAAATAGCTTTTTTTTCATTAGTTCAAGGAGTCTCTCCAATCCAATTGATTAATTTTCAGCTTGGCGCTAGTAGTATTCTATATAATCTTGGATTCTTTTTTCTTTTTCCCGCTATGGGCATTGCCATGCTTTATCCAAATAAATGGGTCCTTGTCTTACTTGTGGTTTCTGAATCTTTGGTAATTACCTCTAACTTGTCTGTTTTACCGGCTCTGATCAGGGCTGGAGATGTTGGTCGAATGATATCCTTAGCAATTTTTACCACTATTAACGCTTCAGTTATCGTGATGCTTATGATTCCAATATTCAAACTGGCATTAACAGATCGTAGGATGCAATGGTGGAGGACATTTCCTCGTTACCATTTCAAAGCGAAAATTGATGTGAACGGTTCTATTTCTGGAAATATTCATAATATCTCTCAATCAGGTGTTTTTGCAACTATTAGTGGAGTTGAACTAAATCAACAAGTTAGAATGGTTTTTACCTTTGAAAATGTGGAATACAATCTAAATGGAATCGTACGCAGTTTTATTAAGAGAGGTAAGGTCAAAGGATTCGGGATTGAGTTTAACAATAATAGTAGTGATACGATTGTTGCTATTAAAAATCTCGTTTTAAACCTCAAACAAGGGGGTACCCCACGTTCAGCAGAACAGGAAATGGTCTCTCTTTTTCTACCTTTTCCAGGTAAAAATAGAGGAAAAAACAAAGATGCACCCACCTCTTTTTACACCGATAGTAATTCAAAAAATAAGCCTAGCTATAAAAGCTTTTAAGCTTAGTATGTAGGGTATGATCGTTTTTTGGATGAGGTTTTTTCAAGTTTAGTCTCTTTTGTTGGTGAACTACTGTTCGTTACCGCAGAGTTCAGATCACTTGGAAAACTTGAATTAAAGCTAAAAGTTTTAACTGCATTATTTGGATGCCAGTAAAATTTTAATTCTTTATGAGATGTTTTACCAAATAGCTGGTATTTGTAGAATGCATAAGTCCAAGTTCCTACTCCGCCAGAGTTCCCTATGGCAAAAGGTGCGCCTAATACCATTTGAACATCTGATTTCTTGGTTTTTTCTTTTTTGATCCATGCAAGATCAGAGGGAAAGTTTTTGCCAGTTGTCATGCATGATGTGGTCATCATCGTTATTAAAATGGCCAACAAAATTTGAACTTTCATACTTTTACCTTTCTTAGCTTATTTAGTTCCTCTGGGAATGAGTCCAATGGCATCATAAACTTGGTCAAGAGTATTTTGCGCAACTATTTGGGCTGAGTCTGCTCCTTTTTTTAGAATTTTATTTAAATAAGCCTTATCATTCAACAACTCGTTCATTTTTTCTCTGATGGGAGAAAGGGTTTCAACAACCAATTCAGCGGTAGCCACCTTGAGAACCCCGTAGAGCTTGCCTGAAAATTCATTTGCGACTTCTTCATGGCTACGATTGCTCAGAGCTGAATTTATATCAATCAGATTCCTGAGACCAGCACTTGCCTCTGCATAAGTTTTGACTTCTGTTCCCGAATCAGTCATTGCTGATTTTATCTTTTTGCTTATTTGCTTATCAGTATCTGTCAAGAAAACCGCCCCTTTTGGGTTCTCTGCAGATTTGCTCATTTTAGCATTTGGGTTTTGTAAGTCCATAACCCTTGCGCCTTGCTTGCCAATGAAAGGTTCTGGAACTTTAAAAATATTTTTTTGATAGCGGTTGTTGATACGTTCCGCCAGATTACGGGTGTGTTCTACATGTTGTTTCTGATCGTTTCCTACGGGTACATAGTGAGGTTGGTATAGAAGGATATCAGCAGCCATCAAGTTAGGGTATGAGAACAGGCCAACTGGGATATTTTTTCCTTGCTTTTGGCTTTTATCTTTAAATTGAGTCATCCTGCTTAGCTCACCCATATACGAGGAGCAAGTAAATACCCAAGCTAATTCGGCATGAGCAGAAACATGGGATTGCAAAAATAGGACAGAAAGATCGGGGTCTAATCCAGCAGCAATATAGCTTGCAATTCCAAGGTAAGAACTCTCCCTTAGAGTTTTTGGGTCTTGAGCAACTGTGATAGCATGCAAGTCCACCATCATGTAGAAGCAGCGATATTCTTGTTGCATCTCTCGCCAATTTCTTACGGCACCCAGGTAATTTCCTAAATGTAGGCTGTTAGAAGGTTGTATTCCCGATAAGATGGTATGTTTTTGCTCTTCCAATTTTCTTCCTGATCTAGAGATTCGCGGTTTACTCTCTCGCTTGCGATTAAGTTATGCAACTTACCTAAATAGTATTTCTTGCTCAATAATAATTAGCATAAAGGAAAGATTTTCGACAATCCTATGAGATTTTGTCTCATTCAAACAGGTGGGAAAGTATTACCTGAGTCTTTTATTGATAAATTGGGTAAAAATACAAATATTTTCGTAAAAACAATAAGTTAATATTTATTTGACCTGGCTAATTTTTACCTCCATGGGATTTGAATTTATACTTTTAGAAACGGCTCATATCAAAATTTGTGAGTCCGTCAAAATTAAGTTTGAAAAAGGTAAATTAGAATGCTTGACAAAGCCTATAGACCTTCCTGTCCACTAGCTGTGCTAGTCTTCTCGCTGGTTTTACAATCCTGCAGTACCTCAAATCACCAGGTATATGAGCTAGATGCCTCAGATGATCTTTTAAACCCATTTATTAATTCTAATAATGCTTTTTTGCCACCTCCTTATAATGTGATCGAGAAAAAAGAGGATGCACTAAGCCCTACTACCAGAAGGCTTAGTAACTTTATCCCTTTGGCTGAAAAAGCAGATCATCCGCAAGTCGCTAAATGGATTCGTTACTTTAACGAGCAGCAGCGAGATGTTTTTCAGAACTTTATTAATCGTGGGGCTAAGTTTCGCTTACTTATTGAAAAGCAGTTAATCGACAATGGACTTCCCAAAGAAATATTCTATCTTGCCATGATAGAAAGTGGTTTTATCATAAGGGCAAAGTCTCGAGCAGGTGCTGTTGGACCTTGGCAGTTTATTAGGGGGACTGGAAGAAGATTTGGGCTCAACATCAATGCTTATGTAGATGAACGCTTAGATCCTATAAGATCTACTCAAGCAGCTGTAAGATATTTGCGAAGCCTATACAAAGTTTTTAATTCTTGGGAGCTAGCTTTTGCTGCGTATAACTCTGGGGAATCAAGAGTTATGAATACGATCATCAAACATGGGGTTAGGGATTATTGGAAGCTAATCGAAATGAAAGCATTGCCTCGGGAAACCCGAAACTATGTGCCCAAGTTTATTGCAGCCGCAATTCTTGGCCAAAGAGCATCTTCTTACGGATTCTCAAATCCCGAGCCTCTACCTAGCCCAGAAGTCTTGAGTGTTTCCGTACCTTCACCTGTGCATATTAGAAACCTGGCCAAAACCCTAAAAATTAACTACAGAGAATTCAAAAGGCTTAATCCAAATTTATTGAGAAAAATCACGCCTACAAATCTAAAAAATTATAGTGTTTGGGTTCCTGCTCGAAGTAATGTTAGCAAGAGTTTGATTGCTCAACTTAAACCTTTAAGAAAAAATTCGCGAGCATTTAAGGATAGCCGAGATTTAGAATATCAAAAATATCGTATTCGCAGAGGGGATACCCTTATTTCCATAGCGCGGAAGTTTAAGGCATCAGTTTCACTTATTAGAAAAGCAAATAAAATGAGAGGAAACAGAATTTTGGCTGGTCGTTTGATTAGAGTTCCTACCTATAATCGTCGAAATAAGTATGTAAAATACTTGGTAAGAAAAGGAGATAATTTATATCACGTAGCTAAAAAGTTTGGTTCGAGCATAAAAAAAATAAAGAACATCAACTCAATGCGACATTCTAGGATTTATGCTGGACAGACACTAAGAGTTCCGAAGAATAGAGGATGATTTTTCAAAAAATGTTTTAAATTCAACATCATAGATGAGAATATCCTATTTTTAGTTAGTTTTACTCTCACACCCTTTTATTACTCCCCAAAAAATTACTTCAATCATGATCCTGAAAATTAGTAAACAAATATTATTTTGTCGGCTTGGAATTTTTATATTAGTTTGATAAACAAGTATAGGATTTGGAAGATACTTTTAAGAAGCGAAACTAGTGGTTCGAAACCATAAGTGAACCTGTACTAATGTATTTAACTTTAATTAAGGAATATCGTTGTGAAAAAAATATTTTTTTTTATCGCTTTATTTGTAGGCGAAACAGTTTTGGGTTTAAATATTGATGAAAAAGAGATTTTAAATAAATGGGAATTTGAGATTAATTATGATCTTGAATTTATTTATGAAGATGCTGATAGGTTGGGAGAAAAAACATACGTAGATGGTTTGATCTCTGATTTTTTTTCTCAGGTTACGAACGGTAATTTCGATTACTTTAAGTTAATAATAACCAAGCAAAAGATATTGTCTCATTTGAATAGCAAGCAATTCATTGTAGAATATTATTCCAATGACTTGCGAGACATCGAAGCCAATTTTGGTAATTATTTTCAGCTATTGAAGACTCAGCTACTTGAGAAGTACCAGCTAATTGATGGTATTGATATGGAAGTTTTTGCTTATTTAAATGATGAGCTTCCAAGGATTGTTGAGTACATGGATACAAACGGTGTAGAGGATGAAAGTCTTGATAGTGCTATGGAATCCTTGAAAGCATTAATGTTTGAAATGAGTAACCAAGGTTTATCTGGCTACTTTGACTTTATAGAAATTTTTTGGAAAACTTTAGAATCAGTTGAAGCAAAAGATATCGAAATAAAAGAATTTGCCAAGAAAGATAGAAATAAGCTTTTTAAAAATTTAAGAAACTATTTTTATAGCTTTGAAAAATTTTACATAAATCCAAAAAATTCACTAATATTCTTGCCAATTGAATAATCCGTTTTGGTTAATCCATATTGAATGGATCTTCTATATCAGCTAAATGCTGTTGGATTCTAAATATAAGAAAGCTAGAAAATTCTGAATCATTTAATAGAGTTGTCTAACAATTGATAAAACCCTTTGGTAGCTTAATTTATGTTATTTTATAGTTCCAAAGACCTGCTGCTGCGTAACCTATTTCATCACGAAGCTTATCAATTCTGACTCTTAACTTTGAAGAAGCTGCGTT
>JBGCDR010000305.1:0-3079 GCA_045105515.1 Oligoflexales bacterium | reverse complement strand
CGAAGATATTTAATTGCCGAAAATATGGTATTTTTCACTTATCACTGGAAAATAAGAAGATTTTTTAAAATTAATTTCAACCGCGATAAAAAAAACTGAGTTGCAAAGGCAAGAATTTAGTTTCCGACCAGACACTATGTAGGAAAACGCTATGCAGATGAACCCGATTTGACGGTAAATTTCGCTCCTCCTGAAGCACATCAAAATCCCAGCGCTAAGGTGGCAGGGACTAAAGTTGATATTTTTTCATCGGGTATAATGCTCTTACAGGCAAAATATGGTGCTACAAAAAATTTAACTCATGAAGCAATCTGGAAGTGTTGCGACAAAAAAGCAAATAAACTCTTTAATAAGGCATCTTATCGGCAAGCTTACGAGGGCGAATACTATAAACTCATCAAGAAAAAAGCGGAGGATTTACCTCCAGGGGTTGAAAAAGAGGAGGTTCGGCTAATTGCAGATATGATTAACCCAAATCCAAATGCTAGGCCTACGATTCAAGAAGTCAAAACAAGATGGAAAGGCATTCACCCTAGAAACCAAAAAGGAATGTTCATAGCAAATAAAGTTTTTGATAGATAAAGAATCAGTTCGAAGAATGCATTCTTATTTTTAAGCAAATCAAATAAATCGGTAAAAAATATAATATAAAGTATACGAATACTCCTCCCTTTGCTCAAACTGGAAATTGACTATCTGATTTTAGCAAAATACAGAAATTTTATCCTAGTCCTCATAGTATAAATTTACTTAGTTAATGATTAGAAAAAGGATGATCAAAGAATTAAAATCTTCAAATTGTGAACAATATATTTAAAACAAACATGAAACCATTGAGTCTAACACAGAGTAGTCAACCTTATGAACTGCGTCCACAGCCTTGAAAGGTGATTTCATCACCAGATCAGGCGCTCGTTTAAACAATTCTGCCACAGTTTCGGGATTTTTTTTAGCATCAAGGTATGGAAGAACAGCTTCGAGATGTTCCTTTGGCAATCTCCTAATAATCTCTAAGTCTGAACTGGCGTCTCTACCCCAAGGGTGCCTAGCTAGTAGTTCAGAATTGATAATTTTCTTAGAAAGGGAAAATGGAGGATGCGCATTATTTTTAGATTTTTTTACAAACTTTTGCTGTTTATTCCTTTTCTCAATATCGCTGTTATTTGATCCCCTCAATCTTTTTGTCGTGCCAATCTCAGAATCATTGGAGCGAACACCTTTGGAGAAGAAAAAATATCCGATAGCAACCGATGCAACAAGCATGGTGCCAATAATAATATTCCGATAGATGTGAAAATTTTTGTTGTTTTTTGTATTAACTTCCGAAGATGGTTTTAATTCACTAGAAAATTCCTCTTCTGTAGAAGAGAAATTTTCCGACTGCTCATTGGTATTTTTCAAGGTGTTTAATTTCAACAAACTTTTTTTTAAATCATTATTCACTTGATTTTCACTATCAACTGTGTCGATTTCCATAGAACTATTCATTTTTTCAAGTTTATCAAAGTCAAGGTTTGGTCCGGCGATCAAACCTTGAAAGCGAAAAATTAAAATGCTGAAAAGCAATATTTTGTAGATCTTGTTAACCATAAAAATCCAAAAATAAAATTATTGTAAAAACCAGCTTATTTTTCAAGTCTCAGATGCTGTAGGTAGGAACTCGTCCTTCGATACATAATCTTTTTTATTATTGTATCTTTTCATTACCATAATCACTGAATCAAAAACAATATCATGTGACAAATTCATACCATTGGCATATGATTGATTTTGAGTAATATAAGCAACTTCTTCGATGTCTGATCCTGAAAAACCTTTTGTATGTAAAGCAAGTTGGCGATAAAATATTTCTGTTAGTGGCTCAGAAGTATTAATATCTTTATCGGAAATAACTTTACCGAGATACATTTTGAATAATTCAATCCTCTGATCTTCTAACGGCAAAGAAACTTCTACTTGAAATGCAATTCTACGATCCATCGCTTTATCAAGTACATTGGGTCTATTGGTAGCGTATATGATAGAGTAGTTATTTGATTTGCTACCTGTTCGACTCAAAAAATGAGTTAAAAGTTTCTCAGCTTCTTCGCTTTGATTATCGCTCCTTTTACCAAGAAAAGATTCTGCTTCATCAATAAAAATTAATTTTTTTCTACTCAAAAAAGTTGATTTATCTGCTGAATCAAACATTTGATTTAAAACGGACACTCCATCTGTTTTTGAATTTCCTCCAAATTGCTTAAACGAAGATCCGGATAAAAAGACCGCATCATAATTAAATTCTTTCGCTATTCTTTTTGCAATTTCAGTTTTTCCTGTACCAGGAGGGCCGAAAAGCAGCATTGATGGGAGCTGTTTTTTCTTCTGAATTGAATATTTCATCGCAGAAAGATATTTTTCGATACCAATCTTAACTTCTGGATTTAGAGCCATATCTTGGTAACTAGCAGGTTTGATTTTTAGAAAATTTTTCTTAAAATTACGTATCAGCCAGCTATCCCCCTTGGATGTCTCTAAACGTGGCGATTCGAAAGCCTTGGTGATATAGTGAGAAGTATAACGAGTAGTAAGATATAGGCCTGCAAGAATAGCTACAGAGCCAGCAATATATGGAGTCGATTTCCATACAATTTGACCAGGCGCACTAAATACTTCGTTCTTAAATTGATTTAATTCTCTATTCATCCCGTTTCTTAATTCTTCGAATCTGGGACTCAGCTCTGATTCTAGGGATCTGCCAGCTTCATTGATAAAATCTGATTGTCCTATCTCTTTTTTAATTCCCTTAACTAAACTACTTCCTGCTCTCTCGAAGTTGTCGGCAAAGGATAAACTCGATGAAAAGAAAAAGATCGTTAGGACAAATTTAAATATAGGCATCATAAAATCCTCGAAAAAAGCTGCATCTTTTAATTTCTATGCAAAAAACAAATATTTTTTTAAATCTTGAATTCAATAAGAAAATGCAAAAATAATCTTGCCGTCCAGAATTCAAAACAAATTTGTGCTTGAAAAAAATATTTTCATCAAAATTCCCCTTCCTAAGATGTGTTTAAGAGCTAATAAGAGAAAAATCTTA
>JBGCDR010000304.1:0-19392 GCA_045105515.1 Oligoflexales bacterium | reverse complement strand
TCTCATACCTTTGCTCATAAGTCAGATTGGCAGACATAAATACCCCTTTCTTGCAAGCAGATTAGCCTCATAGACTAAACTAAATCCGCCTTCCGAAGCGATGGAATTTTTTCTTCTGCACTTAATCTAGCAATCCGCCTTGAGATTTTCGCAGGAATAACCATATTCTTGTTCAAAATATTGCAAAACTTCTTTATCAGAAGCTATTTTACCATTCTGTGAGATGTTTCCACCTACCCTTACCAAAGCAGAAACCACCTCAACTTCCCCAAGACCGTTGCGATGGGTACTAACGCGAAAATCAGTTCTTTGATCATCGAAATGTAAGACCCTAATCCCCTCTTGCATCAGATATGCTTTCGACTTTTGTTCAAGCTCTTCTACTGCAAAATTAACACTATCCACTAGGCGACTTTTTGTAGATTGAATCCACTTTTTTATCCAAGAATCGCCACTTTTAACTTGGTAAATAAGCAAATAGATATCAAGATACTTTTTTATTTCAACAATACCATTTCCCTTGCTACCATGAACCGGTTTTAAAAACACGTTCTTGTGATTATCTGTAAAATCAAGCAAGCTTTCTTCCGAATATTCTTGAGTATGCGGATGCCTGATGCGGTTTTCTTCCATTATAGAGGAAAACTTAATCTTATCTCTTACTGGTTTCATAGCGATTGGTGAATTAATAGGAACCGAACCTAAAGAAATAATTATATCTCGCAGTTTTCGTCCTTGTTGCCTTAAGGCCTTACCTTTCCGAGAATAAAATCCGAAATCATAATATACCTTAGGAAGAGGTGCCGAATCTAATTTAAGCCATTTTTGATCTCTTACAGTCCAAATATTACGAATAAGCCTTGCTTCTTCATCAATCACTGATTTCTCGTTAAAATTGAAACTAAAAATCCCTAATTCAGCTGCCATCTCATGCAGGTCTATGCGATTAAAACTCGATGCGAGAACACCAAGAGATGGCAAGCCATCTCCTGCATTGGGACTACCATGAAGCAAAGCATAATCGAAGAAGGTAGAAATCAAAATGAAAGCTAAATGGATCGAAAATAGATTTTTATATCCGATTTTAGACAACTGGATCCACCCCTGATAGGGCAAGAAGATTGATTCAAAGCAATTATTAACTATGAAGACTCATTTCTTGGAGTTTTCTGCATTGAACTTTTTGGACCACTGATTCGACCACTGAGAAATAGCTGCAGATGCCTGTTTGACAAGTTCATCAGCTTCCTTCCTATTATCAGCTATTGCGCAAATTGCAATATTACCTAAGGCACTATAGTCGGCATGTACTAAGACCCCTATGCGTTTACTACCATCATAGGTAAATTTTTGTTTAAAAAGCCAATCATAGAAAGATTTCTGAAATTCTCTGCGCTCACTTTTCTTTTTATATTTCTTTACTTTTACAAAATCATTTGACTGATAAAATTTTTTCTGGAGCCGTTTTTCCCCAAGCAGCATATATGCACAGCGAAAAGGATACATAGTACCAGTGTGCCTTACATTATTTTCGATAGCATAAACAGAATCAATTGATTTTAAAGATTTCTGAGTCTTGAAACAAATAAAATCAGTACCAACATGACCAGCAACTCCATTCCTTGCTAGAACTTTCCCTACTTTATGACTCAAGGCCAAAAGATTAAAATCGTTGTCGCTTTGAATATTTGTAGGCCCTGCTCCCCCTTCAAAACGAAGATTATTCCTTCCTCCAAGGCTTTGATCATAAGCGCTGAGCACGTGGATATTATTTTCACCATTAACCATATACATACTGGCAGGTGAGGTAAAATCAAAACCCTCAAAGAACTCTTCCACAATAGCGCCATATTTTATCATTCGCCCGATATAAGAATCAGACCATTCATTCATTTTACATATAATACGAACAAGAGATTCATTATAATTATCCTCATCAAAGAATAAAGGGTCGGCAAATTCACCCGAAAGATCGAGAATTTTATTTCCATCACCAGCTGCTGATTTTTCAAGCTTAACAATAAATTTTTTAATTTTGTGCTCAAACATGAGCTCATAAATCCGAATTGCGATATTGAGTCTATTTTTTTCTGGCTCATAGGTGCCGCGAGGATGAGGAATTCCAGCCTCCTTGTAGGATAGTCTTGACAAGCTTTTGTGCCCCCATTCCGCTGCATGGGGATTGTTGCCCAGCAAAGGAATACGTAAAGCTTTCGCCCAAGATTCGAGAAATTTCCCCGTATTATGAGCCTCATAGCCAATCACTTGGTATTCATCGTCATCCACAAAGTCATGAATATCCTGTTCCAGCTTCTGAAAAGTTGATTTGTTATCCCCTTGTCTTAGATATTCAAAAGCCTGCAACTCAATATCAGCTTCATCATCCATTCCATCTTCTTCTGATTCCTTAGATTCTTCTTCGAAAATAGAAGGTTCAAACTTGTATGGAAGATAACATTCATTTTCAAAAGCCTTAAATTTAGACAGCTGTCCATAGCCACTAGCGATTTTAAACAAGTAACGCCTGTAGGCTTGGCTAATCGGCGTTGTTGATAGGTATGCAAGCTTAACTTTGCCATACTTCAGGTAGTGTTTTACTGCAAAAAGATAGGAAGGAGCAAAACCTCGGCTCTGTTTGTGCAAATGTTTATATTTCTCCATGCGCCCTAATGAGCTTTCCGACCAGCCTGATGCTACTAGAACAGGGATGATACTCTTCGCATGAAGTGAATTGAGAAAATTTTCAGTGTAATACTCTTGAACTGTTTCATGTTCTTGAGCATAGGAATCAGATACAAAGAGACTAGTAAACAACAAATTGCTGACAAGGCAAAGACGCAGGACTCTCATTGCTAAAACTTCCTTTTAAAAATTGGTTTTAAACGACTCTTATCTTTCTTCTTCATCACCTGGAACTATGTTCCATTGATCATCAAGGGCAAACCTCAAGAAATAGCCTAACTCGTCTCGATCTAACTTTGCAAAACTTCTAAGAGTGGGAGTAAAATTTTCTAACACTGGGAAATATTCCTCATTAAATTCCTTTTCACTGAGCGGCCTCGGTTGATAATTACTTTTTCTATTGTTACAGAAAGTTGGGTATAAGCGTGCTTCTATTCTAAGGGTATCTTCTTCCTCAAAAAAGGACAGGAAAAGTAGCTGAGAAAATGGTTTCACTTCATTTTGGTTATATCGGCCAGGGGTATTAAAAACAAAATTCCCAAGACTAAAGATACTAATCTTTTGATCTATCAGCCCAATTTCCTGCATCATATGGGCACCATGACCTATAATTAAATCCGTGCCTAGCTCCAATGCTTTTGAAGCAAATTCCTTTTGTTTTACGGATGCCCACTCATAGTTATTACCCCAATGAGGATAAAGAATAACCTTGCCTTGTGGATTTTTTTTTCTGAATTTCTTTATCTGAGCTTCCAGGTTTTTTTCACTAAGACGGTTTACCCCCGCCTTCTCCTTCGCTGCATAGCTTTCATATTTCTTATCATAATTCTTTCTATATTCGAAAGCTCCAATCACTGAAATCTTGTATCGAAGCTTACCAATCTCTATGTCAATGATATGTGGATCCTGAGCCTCTGTACGATTTCTTCCCGCTCCAAAATGACTAATGGATTGAGAATCAAAAAAGGTAAAACTATCCTCCATCCCCTGTACACCATAATCTACAAAGTGATTATTTGCCAAGGATACAGCATCTATTTTTTTGCTTGCAAAGAACTCAGAAATTTGCCTAACCGGTTCCTTATGCAGGTATGTTTTGTTTGATTCAAAATCAGATTGAGCTAGATCTGTCACTGGAGATTCAAGGTTTGCTACCACATAGTCTGCCTTTTCAATAAATTGATTTAAGAAAGCAAATGGATGCTCGTATCCAAACTCGGTGTTGATATTCGTATTACCATTCTTTTCCCGTTTTACTTGGTAATTATGACCAAAATGCAGATCACCAGTAAACAAAATATGATACTCAGATCCATAAACTAAATTAGAAAAAACAAATGCTAGGAAACATACTATACCAAGTAATCGCAACGGGGTAACTCCATCAGTAACTTTTTTACGCAGTTAATTGCAAGTGAACAATGCTTACGCATGCCAAGCGGCCATACTAAGCATTTTAAAAAATCAGTCAATTTAAAAAGTGACTATTTTTTATTGTCCAAAAATTAAGATGAAAGAGTTCAGTTGTTTATATAAATTATTAAGAATATCTAATAGATTATTGAATTCGTATATATCACATTTATCTTTTGGCGTGCCTAAACTCTAATCACCACATTTTCGTGGATAGGAAATCGCCGAAAAAATTTTGCTTGCAATGGATCGGTAAGCTTGATTAATCAAGGTTCCAGTGATAGCTTCAGTCGGTCTTTCTATTGATTTGTCTAAACTATTACAATTTTTGCTATGAACTATTTTACAAAAATTTTCCTCTTAACTCTTTATCTGGAACTACTTGCCTCAAGCTCGTTCGCAGACCCTTATACTCATGAAGCTCAACGATACTATTCGCAAAAATACCTTGATAGGATAAAGAAACACCGCATAACCCCCGTGATTGTTGTCACAGGATGGTCAGAGAATTCACTGCATTCCTCAAGTCTCAAACAAGCTCATAAACAAACAAGGGCTTTCGCTCCAGCTTATTTACTTGCTGTCAGGCTTTATCAAATATATGGAAAAGTAAAGCTATTTTATCTCTCAACAACATCGATTAGCGAAGAATATCGTCGCTATCTGTATCGGGTCGGCAGCGGAGATTTTGGCATAAATGGTTTTAAAGGTTTTGAGAATTACGCCTTAAGGATGATTGTTTTTAATAAACCAAGGCATCGAAAAACTATTCCAAGTGGTAACTTAGGCAGCTTGCAAGGAGCTATGGATTTTCCACTTGCACAGGACTTTTTTTTTAGCAAGCGGAATCAAACCCTTTTAAAAACCCTCAAAGCCCATATGGCAGCTTATCACAAATCATCACGGTTTGAGGTTGTTGGCTTAGATGCTCACAGCAACTCACCGGTCCTAAACTTTATTGCTGAATATTTAAATATCCCCCTCCTTGGTAATAAGCAACTTAGCCCTGATGTCGGTTCAAAAAGCCAATCTCGAAGAATATATGAAGCAACACGCATACTTCACCCTAAAGGTTCCTATTTTCCGGGCAATAGCCCAGATTATTTAGCCGAAGAAATCTATGATCTTCTTAAAGCAGGAGCTAAAAAAGTTATCTTAAAAATCGATCGTTCTTCGGCAGGAGAGGGGCTCGAAATCTTAGATTTTTCCAATGACCTAGCAGAAGGTTTCGTCAACTTTTATGACCCTCTTATAACAATCAGGTTAATCCTTCAAAAAATTGCTGATTTATCGTCAAAATTCTTGGACAAATTATATTCTAATGGAGCCATAGTTGAAGAGTATATCGATGGCATTAGCACCCAATCCCCTGCTGCCATGTTAATAATAGAAGATGAGACTAAAGTTGAATTGCTTAGCCTATACTTCCAACAATTAGGCGGGGATCAGGGACTGAGTTACCAAGGGAGCATCGGTCCTTTAAATAATACAAACCCTAAATTAGTCCGAGGCGCTTTAGCAATAGGTAATACACTTGCTAAAACAGGAATAAGGGGACCGATAGGTATTGATTTCCTCTCAGGCACCATTATTGACCAACAGAAGCCTAAAACCTTAAATTTTGCGATTGAAAACAATATTAGACACCCAAGCACCATGTACCCTTATATGTCCATACACCACCTGCTTGGAGCACAATCCTTAAAAACTAAATACTATAGAATCAGTGAGACTTTGCGAATCCCCATTATGATCAATAGTAAAATCCGCCTAAAGCACCAGACAGAGTTTTACAAATGGTTGAGCCACCAAGACTTCACTTTTTCCCAGCAAACAGAAAAAGGGGTCCTGATTCATGGGGAATACAGTGCGATTGGTAAACTTGCAGCGATTGCTGTAGGAAATTCTCCTGAAGAAGCTGCTGAGCTTTTAGAGCAAGCAGATCAAGAGATCAGACAACGCATCAGGTTTTGGGGATGCAAATATGCACGAGAAAATCTAATAAAAGCAGAATTCTAAGAATCTATTTTTAAAGAGAATTGACAATGGAGGTAACATGAGAGTTTTTCTTTTAGTTGCATTGATTTTTGGATGTAAGATTAATGCAGCAGAAATGTCGCAAACAGTTCTTGGAGTAATCCTAAATAAGGATCGCCGGCATGGATTGTTCGAGCAAGCAAAAAAATCAGGAGTTAGAGCCTATAGAATTGATCATAAAAGTTCTATAAAAAAGGATCATATTACTAATGTTAGGATTTGGGATGGTCAGAATTGGAAAAGAATATCAAGAGCACCTCTACCAACCGTTACCTATGATTATTCATTTTATAAAAAACACCCAAATAGGAAAACGGCCGCTAAGCTCATTGAAGATATTTACTCCCTTGACTTACCAAGGATCAATCCTTCTGTGATCTTAAATACTCTATCTGACAAGCTTAAATTCGCAAATGTGATGGCTAAGTCTCACCTTAATCACCCTGAGACGATTGAGTATACTGACAAAGCCTTTGAACAGAAACTGGAGGACTGGGATCTTATATATCTAAAACCTTACAATGGCAACCAAAGTCGAGGAATTGTGGTCGTTAAAAAAAACGATGCAGGAGTGTTACTTGAATTTGAAGGGCCCGAAAACAATAATGAAGACGACACAGCTAGCAGCTCTATTCAAAAAGAAAAAATCCATAGTAAATTGGTGGCATCTTCAGATTTTGAAGAAGTATTAGAAGAATTAAATAAAGCAAAAACTATAATGTCTAGCACTGATACTCGCTATCTTATTCAAGAGGGTCAAAAATTTTTTCAATTTGATGAGCAGAGAACAAACTTCCGGGCAACTGTGCAGCGAGGAGAAGGTGGATTACTTGAATGCACTGCTTTAACAATCAAAATTGGTGGCAATGTAGCTTTAGGAGGTACAACAGAAATGCCTGAACCTTTTATAAAACGAATTTCAATCAAAGCTCAGCAAACTGTTGAAACGCTAATTGGTAAACTAAAAAACGCAGCAGTCGATACCTGCCTCGAAATGGAGAAATACCATGATATTAAAATCGGTGAGCTAGGAATAGATCTTGGCATGCTCCCGGATGGTCAAGTAGTCATTATCGAAGCAAACACTAAGCCTGGTTATATATACTATCGCAAAGATTTTTATAAATATTTTTCCCCTTATAGACAAATGGAGGCTGAGCAAGCGGAAGAAACTAGAGATAGAGCACTCATAAGCTATGCACAGTATTTAAGTCAAATGTACTGAATTCATAGAAATGCACCTACTAATATGTTTTTAAAAGAGATTTTCAATGCACTTTCCCTTTGATATTTTCCAATTATTCTATTTACTAGGGCTCTCCTTTTTTAATATTGGGACTGCAGGTTTAGCCGAGCAAGAAATCCATTTAACAGCTGCTCAACCCCACGTAGCTCTCGATCACATTTCATTTCAGTACTTTCAAAATGATTATTTGAGTAAACTATTGCAGGACAATAAAACCCTAGTATTGGTAGGTGCAGGTTGGTCAGAGTCTAGCCTTCCTAAAATGTATAGAGTTAGCCAAAGGCAGCATCAAAATAGGGCTTTTGCCCCCCACTATCTTTTAGCACTCAGGTACATACAGATGGGAGGTAATGCAAAAGTTTTTTACCTTACAACCTGTCCTATTAGAAAAGACTACCGAAGATTTTTATTCCAACTAATGACCGGCTCTACAAGCGAAGACTCATTTTCTAAGTTTGAGAATGAATCTTTCAAGATTTTGGAATTAAAACCGCCAAGCAACTATGATAAAGATGAACCTTTTAGCTTTCTTGAATTAAAAAATAACAAGAAAAAAATCGAAAACCTTTTCCATGAGATGCAAAATCTAAAGAAGAATGATAACAATCACTTCCTTGGATTTGCTTTACATGCTGGAGGCCCCTTGAGCCAAGAATGGGCTGAAAAGATGGGAATTGAAATGCTGGCTAACCCTCTCTCTCTAGCTAAATTCGGCTTAAAAAGTGTTAGTAGGCAGAGTTATCGTGATTGCAATATACCCCACCCTTTGGGAACCTACGAACCAGTTTTCTCCAGCTCTGATCTTGCACTTGCAGTAAGAAAATTAATGGATCTGGGTAAAAGAAAATTTATGATTAAAATTGACCGATCTGCGCTTGGGGACGGAAATTTAAACCTTGAATTTTGTGACTGTAAGATCAGTAGAAGTCAGATTGCAGAAAAATTTAATAAGCTTGCATCTGAAAGCTATAAAAAAAGAATGGAAGAACATGGGGTAATCATAGAAGAATATATTGAAGGAGATTCGTTTTCTTCTCCCTCAGTCTCTTCATTCATAGAAGAAAATGGCCCACGCCCCTATTCCCTCAGCGAACAGGTATTAGGGGGTAACAATGGCCTAAAATATACGGGAGGAAGAGGTAAACTTACAAAGCCAGATGAAAACATTGCCCCCGTCAAGTACGGTAAAACAGTTGCAGAACACCTCTATTATTCGGGCGTTAAGGGCCCAGTTGGAACTGATTTTGTCGGTATTAAAAAAGGGAAAGAAAACTTATTTTATGCTGTAGAAAACAACATAAGGTCAACGGCTACATTGTACCCTTATCAAATTTCTTATAGCTTGCTTGAAGGTGAATTTGATGGCAGATACTATCACACAAATACCCATATTGAAGTTAAGAATATGAAAAGCTTAACTAATCGAAATAAATTTTCCAAATGGTTATATGAGTGGCTCCCAAGTCAAAAACTGGTTTATTCAAAAGGAAATAGAAAAGGCCTAGTTGTCATCAACGACAACATTAGAATAGGGTTACTGACAGTATTGGCAATCGGAGAAACCTTAGAAGAATGTAATTTGATGCTGCAAGAATTTGAATCAGCAGTCAGAGAATATTCTCCTGTCAATTAGGCTAGGCTCCCACCATTTTCCAGAGGCTTGCTCGTTCCCGAGCATGCGTTAACTTAACCGAAGCTGTTCGTCCGACAATATCAAGATATAAATACTCACCAGTTCCTTTATTTTTAATATAGAAATGCTGAAACAAAAGAGAGTTTGGCATTAGCTCCCAAATATTATGATCGATATGACCATACTCTTCTATCCTAAGGGGCGAATTTTGCCCTTCTGCACTGACTTTTAAATAACTCATGGAGTTTTTTGCAATCACATAGTATCCACGGTTTTCTATCTTCTGCAAAATCCATGAGAACTTACATGTTGAATAGCCATCATATCCAAGATCAAGTGTGGATTCATTGCCTATGATACAGACACCAGGTTCATCAAGAGAATAAATCTTAAAAGCAGGGGCAAGCCTTTCTTCTTTGGGAAGTTCACCACCAAATAAGGCCTTCCTTCCCCTTTCTGAGTGCCGGAATATATCCCAATACCCATGCCCAGCCTGGGGTATATAGACCAATTGATGGTTGTGATTGCCAAAACTTTTCAAATATTCAAAATAATACATCCCCCTTGTTAGTCGGTCCGGACCTTGAAAATTAGCTGCACAGCTCGTTCCTAGGTTGTGACGACCACTTTCTTTGGGACTATCAAAAGCATTATCATACTCCCCTAGTAGATATATAACTTTACGAGTTAAAAAAGTCTTGGCTACATCTTGCTGCAGTCGATTTGGAATCTTTCCACTACAATTTTGATTAGAGCCGTTGACACATGCATAGTGATTCGATTCCTCAGTTTTAAATGCGAATCCATATTTGTAACGTTCATAGGGACACGGCTCGCCCCCCTTGCACAAACAAGATTCTGTGCCAGATGAGTGAAGACCTGAGCTGGTACTAACAAATTCTGGTTTAAGCTGAAAAGGCTTCATCAAACGCACATAAGGATCAATATAGCTCGGTTTCTCCAAACCCAAGCCATCAAGTTCCTGGCTAATATAAGCTCCACCGCCTGGAAAGAATCCTGCCCAATCAGGACGTCTTTCATCCAAGTACAGATAATTTGAGGGATTTGCAACCACATAGGTAAACTGGCACCAAGGAAATTTCTTCTCAATATCAGAAAAAATCGCATAACGCTGAGTGAATTGCCCACCCGCACTATGACCAGCAATAACCGTAGATTGAACAACAGGTAAACGATTCCTATCAAGTACATGACTAATAAGGAGATCTACCATTGAAAAAGAGCTGATTTGTACGCCTGGCCCCAGAGAATCATCTCCTTGAATCCAACTCGTTTTAGTCCAAGTCCAATAATCAGGGTTAAAGGGGATCTTAGAGTCACTCGCTATATCCATCTCTTCTGCTTGGAAGTAGGGAACCAAGATCAAAGTTTCATTTAAGTGCCCTGAAACCTCTGAAGCTCGATACAAGGCCTGATATAAGCCTTCTGCATCTCTTCCGTATCCATGAATACCGACAATCATTCTCTTTACAGATCCGAGATTTGCACCTGGTAAATGACTTGTATAAGCCAATATATTTTTTTGAGACAAGGTATACTCAATCCTGCAATCTTGATGGTGCGGATTGCAAGCAGCTTTGATAACTTGACCTGCTTGAACCAATAAAAAGATACTCAAGTTCCAATTAAGAAAATTTTTCATAACACCTCTGAGTTGTGGATAAATTTCGACAACACATAAATTATATTGAAAAAAACAACTATATTAAACCTTAAATAGGGCAAACGTTAAGTCGACTAATCAAATTTTCTTAATCTGCTTGATAAGTCTTTATATACATATAACTTACCAGTAGCTTATTTTGTCCCCATATACCCGGTATAAGCAATTTTCATTCTATGCTGAACAATAGAACCTTTTATTGCTGTTCTAGCCTCCAAATACCCCCCAAGGGTGATACAAATTTACGCAGCCTCTTTAGTAAATTATACGACGTCGATGTCCAACCCTAATATTTTCTAAGGAGAAGAGCTATGAGACTATTTTTAGGTCTAAGTTTTTTTATAATATTATCTTCAAATGCTCTATCAAAAACCCCGCATTCAGCGTTAAATAGACTAATGAAACATGGTGTGCCAAATGCACACAAAACTACTGTAGAGCTTGCCAAAAATTTTGTAAAAAATATAAATGAGATCTCAGGTCCCAGTACCTTGGATCGAATTTTCTTTATAGAAACACATAAAATTAACGAAGAAACTATTCCAGGATTTTTTATTAACGAACAAGGAGAATCAGAATTTGATCTTGAAGATGGTAACTATGAACAAACCACTCTAGAATTAGTAAGCGATGATTTTAAAATTTCCAAAGAAGACAAACCTCAGCTAGTGTATAAAGGAAAATTCTTAAATAGTTCTTTTGAGTATATTTTTGATTTTGGAAACGGAGAACTATATTTTATCGGACTTGAAGAGTTTAAGAAGGGAAATGGTGCAAAAAAAGATAAAACGGTTATCAAAGATGCAGGTGGTGCTGTAGACCCAATGGATTCCAATAAACAAACCGAAGATTCAAAACTTATTTTTGCTCAGGCAGCCATAAGAGAATTCGGGGAAGAAGTTCTTGGCTTAAATTTCGATGGAGAAGATAATTTAAAAAATATGTTGGAGCTGATGAACAATCAACTATCTAATAATGGTCAGTTCAAAATTCTTAATAAAAATTTCATGTTGAACATGAATGATTCTCTTGAACGGCTGCCTAGAACAGAGCTAAATCATCTTTGTGTTGCAACAGCTACTTTCGCTATTAGAGTCACTTATGAAAAAAACCGAAAAGACCAAATTCTGCATTACCTTGAATCCCTTTTCACAGTAGAGCAAGGCAAAAAATCTCAACCGAAAATATTCACATTTTCAGAATTTATTCGCTTAAAAGAACAGCATGGAAAGAGCTTACAAGATCGTACAAAACTTCAAGACTTTGTCAATAAAATTAATTTTGCTGCTTTTGATATTTCTGCCTTGATTGAAAGTATTTTAACTAGTTAGCCAAGTTTATTTACAGAATCCAATCTTGGCAAATAACCATCTTAAAATTAGCGCCTATGGTTCGTTATGGACAATTTAAGACCAAGGCAATCTCTGAAATACTAGCATCACTGTAGTTTTTAGTTTCAGTCCCAACAATTTCAAACTTTAATATAACTTGTAGCAACTCACCCTATGTTGAGGGCGTTCTTATCGCTCTGAAACCCCTTCCGATAGACCTTCTAATTAAAGGCTTGGGTATATCTCTCGCGGATTACCGGCTTTCCACTGCTTGAGTCCACTGAATAGACCACCATTTTATGAGCAGTAAAATAAACGTAGTTGAAAAGATTATAACTTGCAGATCCTGAGTAATAAACTGGACTATCTCCTTTTGCTGATTTAATTTTAGACTTCTTTCCGACCAAGCTATGATAGTGACCAACGAACAATCCCAATATTTCGTATTTCTTGAGAATCTTCTTCAATTCAGGAGTAATTTTCTTTATATGGAAATTAAGAACGGTCAGCCTTCTCTCAGATTCAGCTCTTTTTAGATCTTCATCCAACCATGCCAAGGAATCTTCAATATGTATCTTACTTGAGTTATAATTCGGGAAATTATGTAATTGTACGAAATGTATATGATCGACATTCCATGAGTAAGATAAGCTGCCTTCATCGAAATTAGAGATATTTGTCTTTGCAAGGTCACGCTTCAATTTATAAATTGAATTTTTTGCGCACCAATTATTTTGATCGATGAGTACTGAGTACCAGGGCCCCCAACAAGAATCTACATTGTTTTGATAATCATGGTTGCCTAGACCTGGGTATACCGGCATTCGCAAAACCTCTGGATAGCTATCTTTTGCACTGCTGTCATAAATTCTTTTATAAAGCACCCACTGCCAAGGGTGAGCATATGCTGTTAAATCGCCATTGATTATAACCGCTTGAACCTTACTAAAGTCCTTCCCTAATATTTGCAACTTATTCATGCTAGATGCATGATAGCGATTGGTTTCGATTCCAGATTCGATCCACTCCTGATCGGTAACATTATTATCATCTTTTCTTCCCCAAGGTAGCTGGGTATCAGAAGCGATGACCATTCCAAAGCCCAATTGATCTTGGTCAAATACCTCCTCGATCTCGGCTATTTTACTATCCATTTGCTGCATAGTTTCAGTGAACTTTAAAAGATCATTCCACAATCGCGTATGAGTTTGATTAAAATATGCGAATATGTTTCCCTCATCATTTTGGCCAAATGCATCGGTATTAACTAAATTCTCTAGTTTAAAGGGATGAAGAGAATTTTTCATACAATCGCTTGTACAGGCAAAAACCCCACAAAGAGCTATAGAAAGTAAATGATTTTTGCTCATTTTCGCATTACAGGCGACTGATTTTTTTCTACCTGGACGAAGCTCAGGCTCATCACCAGCGAATTCTGCTTCAATTCTTCTATCTCTATTATTTTCTTGCCCTTGTTCTACATTCTTCGCTTGCTCACAAGCTTTACAGGCATAATGGCTCAGAAAAGCACCTGATACTATTGCAACAGCTGACAGAGCAATCACTTGAATTGCAAAACTATCAAGATGAGCATGAATATCACTCGTTGAGTATGATATATTAGGAAGATCTATCTGAGTTTTTTCAGGAATGAACATGCCACATTTTTTATTAAGAAGGGTATCACGAAATATTCTCGCATCGACTTCAATATCATCTACCCCCTTATACTTTTGTAATAAATCATCAAGGCCGGCATCAAGATACTTACATGTTGAGCTAAGTCGATTATAATAGTGATCATAGTTATGAAGAAGATCTTCATACTCTATAAATGTATGTTCATTTATTTTATCAACTAATATTGGTTCTTTACTTGCAATCGTATGAACAGAAACATCTGAGAGTGCTTTGCTGGTGATTACTCCAACTAAACTCACTAAAGATGAAACCGTAAAAAACCCACTAATATATGCGTTACGCTTAAATTTTTTGTAGTGACGCTTTTTATTTTTTTTACCGGCATAATTTTCTTGATTAAGTTCCTGGTGACCCTGTTCTTTTGGGTTTTCTGCTTTAACGCAAAGGGGTATTGAATAAAATATTACTGCAATCATGAAAAATCTAAACATTTTCACACCTACCTTTCACGAAAATATTTTTTTATAACAGAGCGGTTTCTATCATAGTTAACTATATAAAACAAAATATTTTTACACCATTTTCATTACATAATTATTAGCATTTTAATATACATGCATTTAAGATATGGTCGATAATGAAGATTATTATTACAATACAAACAAGATTTTTCATTTGAGAAAAATATAATTATGTTTTCTCAACAATCTAAATTAAGGGGACTTTATCAAATACTATGGCATTGGTTGTATTTATAATGGTATGAAGCAGTGCTGCTGGAGCGATTGCTCGCGTACGTAAATATACAACACCAAAGCATATACCAGCAACAAAACTGACAATAACAAACCTATAATCCCACATGGGATAATTATTTAAATGGGCAAATCCGAATGCAATACTTACAAGGAATAAAGCTAGGTGCTCGTGCATATATCGTTGCGCTTGTTGTTGAAGTAAACCCCTAAATAAAATTTCCTCGGGAAGAGCATTAAAGAAAAAGATAGCAAGAAATTGTATTGGAATTTGCATGATATCAATACTTGACTTTAGTTCTAAAAAGCCACTCAACAAACCATAAGGAATCGCTAGTATAAGAAAAATTCCACCATAATAATGTAAATACTTAGTCCTTAAATGGCTTATTTTAAATTGTATGACAAAAGGTCTAAAATTAAGAAAAAGCGGAAAAATAATAATTACCAGATCTATTCCTAATAACACATTCAAAAAATACAAGGACCCATTCCATAAGACAAAAAGGTCCAACTCAAAGGCAAACCAGATACTCAGAATCAAAGCTAATATCAGCCAATCTCGAATTTTATTGAATAATTGAGCGCAGAGGGCGAATGCAGCCCATAATCCTATAAAACCGATATTTATACCTGGGCTTGCTGTTGCTTTATCACTTATTAGAAATGCTAGTAAATAAGGTGACAAAAGAACCATAATATATAGACTGACCTTGGATCTTGAGATCGTAAGATTATCAAATAGCTGTTTATCTACAATCAAACTAAAAATTATCGGTAGAAAGTAGATAATGGAGGTAAAAACTAAGATCCACTGTATTTCAAAAGGATATTCCTGACTATAAAACTCCCTACAAAGGAGTGATAGTAAGCAACTAAGAACTACAACTAATAGATACTTTTTTTTCATAAGACCATCTAGTCTGCTATCAAATCAAGGTAGTATTTTGCAATAATCTTACGGCTATCTTTATCTACTAAACTACGCTTGCTCTGTGTTCTTAAATTAGCGAAAGGAAGAATCTCTCTCAATATATTTCGTTGTAAAACCTTGTGATAGATAGTTTCTGGTTCATATCTTAATTTTACGCTATTCATTCGATGATTTTTAGTATCAAAAGAGTCTACAAATGCGTGAATTTGCTTCTCTATTAGGGATTTTCCACGATAAAATTGTATAATATTATCTGGTAAATCTAGGTCCATAGCAATAACCTTATTAAACAGACTATCTAAATAACTTAGCTCATCTAAACCTTCAGTCCAAAGCAGATCAAGGAATTTATCAAGTTCAACTACATGGCTTTCACTTAGTGACATTAGACAATGTAAAGCACTCAAAATCAGTTCTTTTGATCTGAAGGATAAACCTACAATAAGCTTAAGTAGTGAACTTGCCATTTCCTGAGAAAGGATTCCTACGCTCCCAAAATCTATAAGCCACAATTTATATTCTGGAATCTCACTTTCATGATAGTCATTAATTGAAAAATCAGAATCGACTAGAGGTATTCGTCGCAGAGATGATGAAGCCTGCAGAAAAATATTTCCCCCATGCAGGTCAGCATGAAAAAAACCGCTACCGAATAGTGCTTCCTCAAACCATTCTTCCAGCAGGAACAAAAGAGCGTCGGCTTTTAGCTGCTCTGTAAATCCCGATTGTGTGGCGAATATCGCATTGCCTTTTGCTTTTTCCATAACAATTACATTATTACTATCGTCTAATAGGCCCAATGGAGATACAATCTTAATCTTGTTGGAAGCAGTTTTGCTGTAGATTTGCTTAGCTTTCCACAAATGTTCTTTTTCAAGAAGGAAGTCTAACTCCTTTATCATTATTTTTTCTAGTTCATCTACAAAGCTGATAATTGCTGGATCTTCAGTTAATGACCTAAGAAGCTGTAATTCTGATGCTACTTTTTTTTCAATTCCTGGTCGTTTTATTTTTATGACCACGGAATCCCCGGAAAGTAAGGTTCCCGTATGTACCTGGCCGATTGTTGCTGCAGCAATTGGACTCTTGTCAAAATCTTGGAAGAAATCACTAATCTCTCCTCCTAATTCCTGCTTCAAAATATGCTCAACTTTTTTTACAGAAAAAGGTTTTATCTCGGAACGCAGTTTCCCCATCACTTCAAGTAGTAAAGGATCTTTGACATCGGTTCCAAAAAGTTGGAATGACTTCTGCAAAATAGGGCCACTCCTCATTAAGACACTTGCTAGTTGCTCGCTTGTTGTGGCCATTGCTGGAAGATTGAGCAGAGATCGAATAATTCTTGATTTTTCAGCAAAACCCAAATGATCAAAATAATCTTCTAAAACCATTTTTAAATAAGCACGGATTTTATCAGGAACGCCATCAAAGCTAATACCGGTTTCTTCACTCTTTAAGAGATGAATGAAATCAGTATCGGAAAATTTCGCCTTTGTAATGTTAGCTTTAATTCCGACTAACAATTCTTCACAACGAGTTGGAAGATACGATTTTAGTATCTTGAAAAACATCCATTTTGAACTCATTAAAATTCGCTTGTGTAGCCGCGGACTCACTGAGTTTAATATGTTAAGCATCGGTTTTCGGATTATCTTAGATTGCTCCACAAACTTATCTATCTGGCTCATTTTTACCATGGTTTCTTCTGGTATAAAGAAACTCAACGATGACCCCATAAAGATATCTGCTATTTTTTCTCCATCAAGGATCCATTCTAAAATTGGCAAAAATTCGGTAATATTTTGCCGGCAGGCAAGTAACCTTTCGTTTACATCTTCCAATTCACTTGCTTTGATCCAAGTAATAGCTGCTTTTCTTACCAGGAAATCTCTGTCAAAATTTTCTGAACGTCCGTTAGAAGAACGTATAACCACTAGGAAATAAAAGAATGCTACAAATAATCGTTTACCCATAACAGACCACGTTTTTTGGTTAATTGAACATATAAAATCATCTTAATAGTATTAGATGAATCTCGAATTACAAAATAGTTTGTTGTGCGATCACTTTTTTTAGAAGTTTATATAGGATTAAATTAAATGGCTCATTTGATTAAATTTATGAAAGATTATTTTCAAAAATTTAGAATATTTCTCTTCTTTTTATACCAAAATGATGTCTGATCACCTTGATTCAAGCTACACGAAAACTAGCGAACACAATCATGAATATTCTTGCAATTTCCTGCGAACAATTGCCGAACTAATTTATACTGGAGTCATCAGGAATCGCTTTTCCCAAGGAGTTCTCATATTTATTTTTTAATACTGATAACAGAATTAAGTTCGCTAATAAGTCAATCGAACTAGAGAGGCATTTGCCTTCTTGAGGTGTTAATCATTAGCAGAAAAGAACCCAACGTTCTGATCTTTCTGGGTCAATATTTGGTAGGTTTTAAGGTTAGGTCTAGGTCTCGCTTTTGACAATTTTTCTCCTTCAAAGATCTGTCACAAGATCGAATTATGACTATTTGCTGTGAACAAAAAAAGAGCCTAGGCTCCGTGTTTTTTACTCGAAAAATCAAAATAAAAAATCAACTTAAAATTTCTCTTAAATTTCAGGGTTCTAATATCAATTAACACCCGAAATATCGCATTATATTTTTACACTGTATAGTATATAGCCATTTTTTATATATATAAGCTGTTGTATTTCTATAAGTTTATTTTTGGTATAGTTCTTGAATATAGCAGCTCAGAAAACCATATTTTTTTTAGTAAGCTTACGACACCAATGTATAGGAGTAAGAAATGAATTTTATTTTAATAAAAATTATGTTCTTCGCATTGCTAGTTTCATGCGACAGTGCAGAACTAACTAAATTTGGTCTTAAAAATGATCAAATTGATACTAAACCACAAAACTTGATCTTTGGAACCTACGATTATGATAGTAGTGGCAACCCTTTACCGGCTACTAACACGGAGGTACTAAAATACGAATTAACTTCCCCCAACAATTCATCACTTAGTCTTACGACTTTTGATACCAGATCGATTAGGCAAATGAAAAATGCAGATGTTTTTCCAGCCCAATTGAATTCAGATCTAAGTATGGTTAATTCTATTACCTACAAATACATTGATCAGGGTTGTTATTTCTCCGCTTTTGACAATGAAAAGGAAATTTTTTACCTAAATCCTTATGTACAGATCGAGTCATTTTTAGAAGTCCTCAATGAAGACCAATTCATCACTTTTTCGGGTATATTATGCCTAAATCAAGGTAAAAAGGTATTTTCATTCGCAGCAAATCACAACATGCTAGCTGGAGAGTCAGGAATTAATAACATTATTGACTTCTTAGCTCACAAAAATATTGAGGTCCAAAGACAAGCTTTCAGTCTAACAATGAAAGCTTTTAGGCCAAAAACAGGGTCTAGTTTTAAAGAACATAATACCTATCCTATTCCCACTAAAACATTTGACCAGGATGTTCCTTCTAATTTCCAAAGAAAAAGAGCTGGAACAGAAGGATGGTATGAATCTTCTGAAGCAAACTTAAGCAAAAATTTACTCAAAGATACCACCCTTGAAAATATCGACATTAAGGTAGGTTCAAAAGGAAGTTTAAATGATGGTAGCATTTTTCATATTTCTGAGCTTTTAGGATCAGGTTCTTTTGGCACGGTCTATCGTCTCGATCTAAAAAAAGATGGCAAGACTTTATCTTATGCTCTCAAGTGGTTTAAAGTAAAGCAAGCTATAGTTGATTCATTTGTAAATCCTATTTTCGATGGTTCTCCCTTTTATTTACAAAACTATGGATTTTTTCCTGGTAGAACTCTACAATTAACTGAGTTAGGGGGAAGAAACCTCGATGACTTATTTATCAGTGGGCGGATTGCTAGATTAAGTGCAGAAGAAAAAATTCCATCGCTTCGGAAGGCGGATTTAGTTTAGTCTATGAGGCTAATCTGCTTGCAAGAAAGGGGTATTTATGTCTGCCAATCTCACTTATGAGCAAAGGTATGAGA
>JBGCDR010000303.1:0-15092 GCA_045105515.1 Oligoflexales bacterium | reverse complement strand
ACTTGTCTTTCCGGTAACATGAAAATAAACATATCAAGCCCTCCCAGAATTACGTTTGGGATCAGCTTATCAATATTTACATAATAATCATATAAAATAATAATATTAGCTGGTTAAAAAATTAGACAACTCTATTGAATTCAAGCAATTATTTGATTGGTTCTGTACTTGCAAAAGAGAAGAATTTGCAGGGTAGAATGAAGACCTCTCCTGATTTCTTGCCTGAGCTTTTCGCATACGCATGAACACAAGTAAGGGAACAGGCTCCTCATCAAATTCATTGGCATTGCCAATGCTATTTTTGCTTATAATTTCTGACATCTTTAAGCCTTTTATAGAATGAGAAATCTTCATTCTGCAGATGGGGCAATCAGAGATCGAATTTTGACGACAGGATTCATGAAAGCTATGCAAGCATTGAAAAACTTCGATAGGCTCATCATCTTCTTCAAGACAAATAGGGCATGCAGGCTGATAAAAATTCTCAATATTTCCTAAGCAAGTGCTGCAAATCGAATGCTCATTTGCGATTGAATGGAGACTACCAGGCTTCTGGCATAGTCCACAAGAGGCGCCATCACTAATAGATTTTAACTCTGTCACCACACCACTTAGAGTTTTATAAGCAGAATAATTTTTACATACACTACTTGCTTGCTCATAACTTTCAAAGGTTCTTGGACTTGTTGGTAACAATTCATATGAATTTCTGCAATTGAATCCATTAGCAGATTTATTGCAGCATTTGTACTCTTCACAATGAACATTCTGAACCAAACCAAAGAATATTATTATAAATAACCAGTGCATAGGAAACATTATCGCTCCTTAGTTTGGATAAAAATTAAGTCATCAAAGGATACTTGACAACAGACCCGGATTATAATCATGTCTAGGATAAATAAAACTACTTTTTATCATCAATTTAGTTTTAGGCTGGGTTAAATTATTTTTATCCGAAAAAGATTGATGACTTTTTTACCGAGCTTGGATAGCTTATTGTGTATTAATGCATCAAAGGGATTTTTTAGCTGACAAAATCCTCTACTTTGGTTCTAAGACTTCCCTAAATCTCAGATCTATATATGTGTAACAAGGATGAATTAAATATGGTAAGCAAAGACGTGAATTCACAACAGGAGATCATTCGTAAAGGACCATACCCAGAATTGACAATGCCAGCTATTTTAGTTGGCTACCTCCTTGGAAGTATCATCACACTAAGCATTGGCTATGCAAGCCTTATTCTTGGTTTCTCTATAGAAGGGTCTGAGCTTGCTGCTATCCTTGGTTTTGGAATTCTGCGAGGCGTTCTAAAACGCACCAGTATTATCGAAAACAACATCAACCAGACAGTAGCAAGTTCTGTTAATGGTGCATCTGCAGGTATGATGTTCTCTGTTCCTGCACTATTTATTTTAGGCCAAGCTGATTTCAACCCTTATCTGATGGTGTTTGGCTGCATAGCAGGTGGGATCCTGGGGATCGCCTTTATTATTCCTCTTCGTAAACAAATGATTGATTTTGAAAGGCTCCCTTACCCTGGTGGAATCGCCGTAGCAACCATATTAAAATCTCCAGGGGCTGGCATTAAAAAATCTTCCTACCTATTATTTGGAGTCCTTATTAGTGGTCTTGTCCACGTGCTTGCTCAGCTCAATCACATCCATGATATTGGACTAGGAGAAATGTTAGGAGTTCCAACGTACTTAAATATTAATATATACTTTTCCTTATTGACGATCGGGGTTGCTTTTATAGCTGGAAAAGGAGGAGTTTTTTTTGTCATTGGTGGATTCGTTTGTTATTGGTTTCTCGCACCTATTTTATCTTTCCAGGGCCTCCTTCCAAGCGTTGAACCTAACATACTTAGAACAGAAGTATTCAGGCCAGTTGGAATTGGCATGCTCATTGGCGGAGCAATCAGTGGAATCATCATCGCTTTACCTTTGGTGGTGAGTGCCATTAAAACTATGCATACTGCCGGAAAACTAAATTCAAGCTCAGCAGAAGAAGAGTTACCAATCCACGTTCTATACATATCTATTATCGGTGCTAGTCTTTTACTTTTTGGCATAGCAGTTTTTTCAGTACCAAGCATGGGCATAATTCGAGGAGGCATAATGGCCCTGCTAGGAACACTATGGATTTGGGTATCAGGAGTCATTTTATCTGAATGTATTGGTCGCACCAATTGGTCACCATTGAGCGGTATGACTTTGATAGCAGTCACCATCCTGATATTTGCGGCTAGTGGTCTTGGAGATAGTCAGGCTATCATGTCAGCCATTATGGTCGGCGCAGCTACCTGTGTTGCAATGGCTCAAGCAACAGACCTTATGCTAGATCTCAAATCAGGTTATCTCGTTGGAGCTAGTCCTAAGAAGCAGCAAATCGCACAAATATGTGGCTCTTGGCTCGGTCCTATTCTAGTCATGGCAATGATATATATTTTACATAGAGCCTATGGCTTGGGCTCTGAAAAGCTACCTGCTCCCCAAGGACAGGCCTTGGCAAGCATGATTTCTGGGATATTAGGGGGCGATATTACAATGGAAAAATATTTAGGAGGTGCAGGGCTAGCAGCAATACTAAGTGCTAGTGGCATTGGTGGTCTTGGAATCCTTGTAGGGCTTGGGTTTTATATGCCATTTAACATCGTCCTAAGTTATAGCCTCGGTACCGTAGTCCGTTTTGGAATTGATAAATTTAAAGGCGAATCATTTAGCCACCAAGTTGGCATACCGGTTGCTGCAGGAATGATTGTTGGTGAAGCATTGGTAGGGGTAGCTTTCGCTCTTAATATGGTTATTTCCGGATTATAAACCTTGTTTCATAAAAATAGTAAGGAGTCGCCCGTGAAATCTATAGGACTTATATTAATCTCGCTAGCATTTCTTTCAGGTTCTTATTTATGCGTAATTCAGGAAATAGCCGTAAACTGGAACTTTTATGGTATCAGTATTATTATGGGATCAATAGGAGTCGTCTTAATTCACTTAAATAAGCAAAAATCTGCAAAAAGTATCTCTCATGATATCAATAACATGATTATGATTGAAAAATCTTTGAGCAGAATTATTGACTCTATAGACAAATTGAAAAAACAATTAACTTCAATTTCAATTTATTCGATCACAAAAAAAATAGATGATACTCTGCTTGCTGATATAGACCTTTTTATCGAGCATAGGAAAACTATAGCTTATGTATATGACCTGCAATCCTATTCAAATATTATGAGTGAATTTGCTTGTGGAGAACGATATTTAAACAGAGTATGGTGTGCGGCTGCTGATGGTTATGTGGATGAAGTAGAAATGTATCTAGGGAAAGCTCATGAACAATTTACTAAGACTCAGAAACAGCTAAATATGGTAAAACATTCACATGATCCCTTAAAAACAAGTAGTGCCGCTATTCTGGAACCCGTAACTAGTTCAATTTAAGCGAACATTCTCATCACAAAAAATGCCTTCCTTATAACCCTATACCTGAATAGAAGTTTTAATTAGCTTTGATTGCTAAAACATAGCCTTTATGCTAACTGTTGACTGTACTGCCAAAGCAGCGAATTCTTAAAGCAGAGGTATTTATGAAATTCTTAATTTCTTTCTCATTATTTCTTAGCAGTTGTCTAGGTTTTGCTTCCGATTTCGATTGTCATAAAATTCATCTTGATCAAAGGACCTACCATGCTTCATTAAATATCAATAACGATCACAAGGGAAGCTGTCACGTATCGTTCAAGAAAGAGCAGGTAGTTCCAAACTTCTTTTTCAGACCTGAAACCTCAGGAACATACAAGCCAATAAAATCATACTCTTTTTTAGTAGATTCTCTCATGTCTGCAGAAAACGATTCTTTTGCTGATGGTCTTAAAAAATATACACATGCAGTCTTGTTGCAAATAGAAACTGAATGCTACTTAGCTTGGTACAACGAGAAAGATCAACTTGAATTGAGTCAAGTAGAAAGCCTAAACTCTAAAACAAAGAGTTTTATCCTATCTGGCGATGCTCCATCTACAAGTAATCCTGATGAATATAAAGTTGAATCAACTTGGGAACGAATAAGCAATTGAGCTGCTTCTTTTTGATCTACTCAGCAAACAAGTTATTTAGTATATCGCCAAAGGGTTTCGATTTTCAAAACTAGCTTTTGTTTCTGATTCTTTACTAAAAAATAGGTATAATGTGGTAATGGGCGAAATAGCACCGAAAAAGTATTTATATTATTGGAGAAAATGGAGAATCGACCGTGAATACGTTTACCGCAACAGGACGGCTTGCAAATGATGCTCATCTATCAAACGCATCTGGAACAAGCGTGTCCAATTTCCGCCTAGCAAGTGAAGCAGGTTATGGGAAGCATCAAAAAACCTTATGGATTGACTGTAGCCTTTGGGGCCCGAAGGCAGATGCTCTTCACCAATACCTTCTAAAAGGGAAGCTAGTTTTAATCTCCGGAGAACTTACTACTAAAGAGTACAAGAGAAAAGATGGTTCCCTCGGTACAGGTTTTAGCTTAACTGTGGATCGGATTGAATTTATTGGAGCAAAGAAAACTAACGAAGAGTTTCAAAATGATAAATCTGGTAATAGCTCTAATTTTAAACGCAAAACCTATACAAATAGTAATAACACAAATATATCATCGCCTCCTGCTGTAGAAGAGACCGATTCAAGCAAACACACAAAATTTGCAGAAGATAGTATATGGAATCGCTAGTTTTTTTAAATTAAATTATTGACAAGTAAGTCCCGCATCAAAACTTACCACTTCTAAATTTTGGCTCGATGCAAATCCTATAGTTTCCAAGTTTGTATAAGTTCTTTGCAATGCATCCAGATTGCGAAAAGTATTGCGTCCCAAAGGACTTCCATAACACCACCCGTCATCTCCTAAATTTTCAAAATTCCAAATGGTACTTTGATCCTCGGAAAACGAACCACAAGTCTCTGCACTTTTTAGATAAGCTAGAAACTCAGAAAAATATTTATCAGAATTCACTTTGCTTGGAACAAGTCTACCGGTTAAAAAGCTGTCTCCACTGACTTCAGCGCCTAGCTGGTCTTGATAGCGATGGGATACGGTTTTAATTTCATATATATTATCCACACCAAAATTTATATCACCGAATTCTAACAACGAAGTCCCCTTAGACTCTTCAACTAGTTCCTCAACCCAAGTACCCTGACTATTGATCGATAAATTTAATCCTACCTCCCCCTGTTCCACCATGGCATTCACTCTATAATCTGTTCTTAAAGTGCTATTTAGAGCAGCTGAGCTAAAGTCTTTGGTAAATTCAATTTTACTAGCATCCGCACTCCACTTTAGGTGAGCGAAAATTTCACCTTCATCACACAATACTGCTTGATAGGCAAAAGCATCTTCAGTGGAAACTGGATCTATTTTTCCACTTAGACGCCCTTGCTCTCCTTGACCCGCAAACACAATTTGTTGTGAGCTATTTGGAGCTAAGGTAGCGCTTATTTGATTAACTTTTTGAGATATCCGATTAATTTCTTTTATAACCCCGTTGACTCTTCTTACCCAAGAATAAAGTAAAATTTTACGTCTTGGTAAGTTACGGGGAGCGAGGAATAAACTACTATCCATATATGGATCTGAATCTGTAAGAAAAAGGGAAGCTGAGTCTGTATTTACATCTTCCTCAGGTATATCTATATTGATTTCTGGGATTGCAAAATTACTATTGGTCTGAGTGGTATCATCAACTGGCTTTTTAGGGTTTCCTACAATGGTTCCACAGCCCAGTAATATCATGAAAGTTGTTAACGTAAAATGTTTAAATTTTTCAAAACCAAGCATTTTGCATGTATCCTATTTCAGGTTTTGGTAAAAGGAAAAAGCTGAATATTAAGTTGATAAACATCTGAAGCGTCTTCAGCTTCTTCTTCCAATTCGATTGCTTCTAATAACCAAGTATGGATCTTTTCTTTTAATTTTGGTATCACGGTTCTGGGGAAGCAGGCTGTCATTGCTCTTATATCTCTAAGATCTTCGTCAACCCTGGTAATAGATTCTTTCCCTGCTTCAATCATTTTTTGATGATAACGAATAATCGCCATACTATCAATTTCTGTATCAGTCATAATTTTTTCTTGAGATCGCTGATACTTCCCTGTACTGGAATCTAATTGGATGACTCCTATTTCTTCTAACAGAGTTAAACTCTGCTTAATTTTTTCAAGTCTTAATGGAAAAGCTAATCGTTCCCTGATCCACTCAGGACTCCCATCAAATTCACTAAGGCCTACCATTTCTCGGATAATTGGATGATACCATTCACTAAAGTATTCCATATGCAGATCATTATTAGCAGTCGATACACACATAGATCGATATCTAAGAAGATCCGTAAAGAGCTTCTCCCTTTCATTAGGGTAACGCTCGTTACTGTAAGCGATTAAAGCCATCCAGTATTTTTTGAAAGGACCAAGCAAGTCAAATGCCTTAGCTATTTTCTCTCCAGCTTTTATTGTAATTGGTCTCTTCCCAATTATAATTAGCCTAATTACATTTGTTTTCGAGAAGCCAAGATCTTCAGCGAATTGCAGGTAAGAGTAAGGTTTAACTTGAGCTTTAACAGCACTATAGACATCACTTAGAAACTGTCTATACTCAAGGTATTTTGAGATATTGTACTCTTTAGCACATTCTTTAATAAGTCTTTTACTGTTTACATTCTTGCTTCTCATAATGCCCGTATAAATATGGGTTTACTGATTCCTAAGCCTCTTATCGACAATTAGTAAAATAAACTTAAATACAATATCAATAAAATATATATATTAATATCTTACATTAAAATGACTAATTTTTATCATCGAATTTTTGCATCTTTTTTTGAAATATATCCTCGCCAGTCAAGAGATCTATCCTTCCTTGATTTTTATTTAAATTTTATTTATGATTTTGACATCACATAATTTAAAAACTGTTCAGCTAAAGGAAGTCTGATTTGACAAAAATAAAAGGCTACCTGAGTGCGCTAATCTTGGTAGGCCTAACGCCTATCAGCTATATATTTCAAGCCACTCATAAAGGCAAAGCTCCTAAAAAAAATCCGAGGGCAGCCAAAGCTAGCTAAGCTTTTGTTCGATAGGCTCCTTACTATTTTTTAACAAAGAAGATACTGATCCTAAACTCAGATTCAACGTTTTACTGATCTCCCTATACGAAAAGCCCTTTTCCCTCAACTCAATTGCTTGCTCTCTTTTTTCCTCAGTCAGTTTTTTTGGAGCTCCGAGAACAACCCCTCTTTTCTTAGCTGCCTCTAGCCCAGCAACCACACGAGCAACAATCGTTTCACGTTCAATTTCTGCGATCTCAGCAAACGCTGCCAACATCGTTCGCCGAAAAGGATTTTCATGACCGAGATTCAATACTGGCTGAGTCACAGCTATAAAAGCGACTCCGGCTGAGTCAAGACTAAGAATAAGACGGATTGCTGTGCTTGCGTCACGAGAGAAACGATCCAGCCGATATACAACAATGGTATCAATCTTACCTTCATATGCAATTTTCAAAAGCTCCTGCAAACCTTTACGATTAGTTGTCTTTCCCGACACACCTTCGTCTTGAAAGACCCGAACATTTTGCGGCTTTTTATTGTCTTCAAGATCTTCTAACCACCCTTCTACAGTATTTTTTTGGCTTTCTAGGTCCTGCTTATCAGTAGAAACACGATAATATATTCCAATTTTTTTCATAATAATTATCCTTTTCACGATACCAATACGTAGCATCACATCGAGAATATTATCTATCTTCGCACTTTGGAATATGTTCTTCAAAAATGTATGTTATTTTTTTAACTTGGGGCACTGTAGATATAGGCTAAGCTCGCTCAATTGAGATTAGACTGAGTTCTCACAATCTTAAGCAAAAAAAGCTCGCGAAGCACTTCAACTAAGATGTGGCTGTCCTATATCAACTAAGGAATAAGAACCACAGCTCACCATACACCTTCATGAAGCTTTGGGAGTACATGGATAATAATCTGCTTTAATCCCTAAACCAGGATCCGCAAGGATTAAATGCTTCCCGCGTCTGTAAATCTGAAGTTTTTTGATTTATTTTACTATATAAGCAAGCTAGATGCCAAAAATGTTAAATCGTCATAAGCCTGATAAGACTGCATTTGACGAAAACAGCATGGAAATTTCCAGTTTCAAAACTAAACCAGTTTTCAAATTGTGGTTTAGTTTTGAAAAAAATAAAGGTTCCAAAATCTAACATTTTGGAACCTCAATATTATTTAACGGAAGTAAAAAGCACAGAACTTCCTTGGGGGGAGCTTAGAGACTACCTTGCCGAGTCACAAACAAAGGCACTTGAAGTAACTTCGTTCTTATCCAGAATACCATTGTCATTTTGATCCAATCCGCTGCTAATAATAGCGCCTCGATAAGATTTGCATATGGAGTTACAGTTAAATCGCTTAATTTTTACGAGAGCATTTTTTCCATCTTCGCCATCTTCACCATCTACACCATCTTCACCATCTACACCATCTACACCATCTACACCATCTTCGCCATCTTCGCCATCTTCGCCATCTTCACCATCTTCACCATCTTCGCCATCTTCGCCATCTTCACCATCTTCACCATCTTCACCATCTTCGCCATCTTCGCCATCTTCACCATCTTCGCCATCTTCACCGTGATAGATAAGCTCGCTTTCATCACCACAAGTCACTCGGATTGCATTTAATTCTGGCTCATCTGTAACAGTACATGAAACACCGTCTTTACCGTCTTCACCATTAAGTCCATCACAGACAAAACTTCGATCAGTCACTTCATTTTCATCGAAATACCCATCAAAATCATAGTCCAAACCAACTTCAATGAGGGTACCCTTGCCTGCTGCACAGATCTTGAAATCATTATTGAAGTGCGAACTTCTTATCAATGGATTATATCCATCTTTTCCGTCTTTTCCATCTTTTCCATCTTCACCATTGAATATTAACTCACTGGTATCTCCACAGGTAATTTGAACTGCATCTAGACTTGGTACCTCTTCTATGTAGCATGACTCACCATCTTTTCCATGGAATACTAACTGAGTTGTGTCTCCACAAGTAATCCTTGCTGCATTTAAATCCGCATCCTCCGTGACAGTACAGCTAGAGCCGTCTTGCCCATTTGCACCATCACATACAAAGGAGCTAGTGTTTACTTCATCAAGATCTAATACTCCATTATGGTTTTGATCCAATCCTGCTCTAATAATTAAGCCATTTTCGCTTGCACATAGATTAGGATCACTGTCAAACCTCTGAGTATCAATAAGAGAATTATAGCCTGCTTCACCATCTTCACCATCTTCACCATCTTCACCATCTTCACCATCTTCACCATCTTCTCCATCTTCTCCATCTTCACCGTTATAGATGATCTGAGACTCATCACCACAAGTTAACTCAACTGCATCGATTTGTGGTAGTTCCTCAACAGTACACTGTACTGCATCTTTTCCATCTTCACCGTTTACACCATCACAAAGGAAGGTACTTGAACTAATTTCAGATAAATCCAACATGTTGTCACGATTCAAGTCAAGACCACTTCGTATTAAAGCTCCTCTTTCGGAATCGCAAAGAGCCTTAGCACAGTCTAATCTTTCAGAACTGATTAAGGTAGTGTATCCATTGAGCCCATCTTTGCCATCTTGTCCGTTCAATCCATCTTGTCCGTTCAATCCATCTTGTCCGTTCAATCCATCTTGTCCGTTCAATCCATCTTGTCCGTTCAATCCATCTTGTCCGTTCAATCCATCTTGTCCATCTGCACCATCTTTGCCGTCTTGTCCGTTCAATCCATCTTGTCCATCTTCACCATCTTTGCCATCTTGTCCGTTCAATCCATCTTGTCCATCTGCTCCATCTTTGCCGTCTTGTCCGTTCAATCCATCTTGTCCATCTTTGCCATCTTGTCCGTTCAACCCATCTTTACCGTTGTACAAAATCTGGGTTTGATCTCCGCAAGTCAATTGTACTGCATCCAATTCAGCTATTTCCATAACCTCACAGCGAATTCCAGCTTCCCCCTTAGTGCCATCACATATAAATGTTGTATTGGTAATTTCTGAATCAGAAAGGATGCCATCACGACCTACATCAAGTCCCACTCTCACTAACGCACCTGATTGTGAAGTACATAAAACCTCATCTATATTAGTCATACGTTCAACTCTCATTAAAGACGTATAACCATCAACACCGTCCCTAAGCAGGACTCCATCCTCTCCGCAAGTAATAAGAACACCATTTGGAGTATCTATTGTAGAACAATCTATTGGAGTTGCCTCATCATCAATTGCAGTAGGCGTGTCGCCTTCAAAACGAAAAGCTGTATTTATCTTATTTTCTGAATTTTCCAGCTCTGCTGAACTTGCATCGAAAGAATTAGCATTATTGATTTCCTCTAGTTGGCTATTTCTTTCTATTTCTACGGTTTTTGGTACAGAAGTGATTTCCTTTTTGTACTGACCGCAACCGACTGTTACGAAAACAACTGCAAACATGAAAAATAACGTTTTACCTTTTTTAGACATAGCGGCTCCCCGATCAAGCATATCTGACCTCCTAAGTTAATTGATCCGTTTTCATCGATTTTCAAAAAGGATGATTTAGTAGAATCGAAAATATAAAGATTATCTAGTTGTAGTGAGTGGCTGTTGATTGCACCAGCTCCAGCTGGGTAATGTTTCGGTTTCGCTGCGGCCGGTCTTTAGAACTTTAAATTTTATTTTATTTTCAATTTCAACATTCTAAAAACAATGATTATTTTCTGGCTTAGGAACAATTTTGAAATATAAAATTTAAGCTATGTAAAAATTCTGCAGAGATATTTATATAGATATTTGCGACATAAAAACTAGCATGGCAGCCAATTCATAAAATATGCTAAAAAGAGATTTATCTTTCGGTAATGATAATTATGATAAGCATAATATATTTGAAAAAACACTTTTGAAGATCTTAGATATTGTTCCAAATTTTAACCGCACTTAGCAAAAGACCTAGATGAAGCTCCTTTACTTCCCTTTAAGTTTTTGTTTTTCTCTGGTATCGCAAATTTATACCTCCCCTTGATCTTTTCATCTCCATCATACAACTTTGTGGAATCCTTACTCGCATCGTCAGGAATCTTTCTTAGGGGGAAAATCAAAATCATCCACCGGACTATTTGTAGGGGATGAGCTTAGTATAGGTTCTATACAAGCACATGGATCTTCTGCAAAATCGACCAGGGAATTACCCTCTCTTAAATCACCTGCCTACGACTGTCTAGTAATTTTTTGTTCTTGATCAATTACTATTTGTGGATTGAGTTCGCTGCAAAAATAAGCAAATCTAATGAAAATAGTTTGAATAAAAGTCGGGAATTTGCTACCAACCGCTGTAATAGTTTTATCTTTTAAAGGAATCCCAATTGAAAAACATAAACTTCCTATCAAACTTCATATTATTGCTTCCATTGATATTAGGCTTAAACACTGCTATTAGTTGTCAACATACTGTTGAATCCGATGAGTTTACAATCGAATACACTAAGGATTCCTACAAGAATTTTCATGTGGATAGCAAAAATCTACCTGACAATGCCAATTTTAAAAATCAAATTGAAATCTTTAAGAAGAATTTTCCAGGAACAGCTCTTTATATTGACCAGTCTCCAAATAATGGAGTTGATGTAGATCACATTTCAGATTTAGGATTTAAGTTTGCTGAATATGACTATAGCAAAAAAAGGATATTATGGATACTTGACAACGGGAGAGGTGTCACTGATATAGGATCAAGTGTTAGTGGAGCTGGGATTATTGTGAGAAATAATGCAAATGAAATATTATTGATTCTTAACCCCGATATCAATACGTGGGTTCTACCAAGTGGGGGTACGGATCGAGGAGAATTAATTCGAGCTGGTGCTATTAGAGAACTATACGAAGAAGTTAAATTACAAGCCATTCATGAAGACTTAAAATTGATGGCAATTTCAAACTCTACTTCTGCTATGGGAAGAAAAGGACTCAATAGTATAAATTTTTTCTATCTACTAGAAAAATTTTCTGGAGAAGCAGTAACCACTAAGGAGGCTCCAGAAATCGTTTGGGTGCATCCCAATGAATTAAAAGGAAAGAAAAATCTTAATGGCCACAAACTACATCCGTTTACCCCCTTGTTTATAGATATACTCAACGATACTGAGTATACATTCCTAAAAACGATAAAAAAAGGCGCTGTGGAACTTATGCTAACTCGCTAAGATCAAGAATGGCAATATATAAGCGCCTTTTATTGTTAACCCTAGATTATAACCGTCACTGCCCGTTGAGGAATTGCTAAGGCATTGATGTAGAATTATCGCCAAGAAATGATATGACTCTTCGAAAAGACCTCATCAAGGCGTTGAACGGGCCAAACCAGCTCCTGAACTACTAAAAATATAACTATCATTAAACCACATAACATCACGGGAATAATAAGTGGGAAACCCGTTGCTAATTGCAGTCGAGTTAGTCCAGTAATTGAATCCACCACCACCTTTATCCCAGCTAGAACCTTCATCATAAGATCCAAGTTTTTTGATTTGCACCCATGACGATGGACTTACCTTTAATATAAAAGCTGGATGCTCCGTTCCCTTCGGAAGAAATAAGAGTAAAACTGCTTCCTCCGTCGGTAGATTTTGAAATCCCTGAACTTGTCAAAACATAAACAACGACACTAGAATCGTAACGTTCAAAAGCCTGGACATCGATTATGGAGTTACTTGAACCACTCAGGCCATTAGAAGTCGTGATCGTGGACCATGTGCTTCCTCCATCACTTGAAATAGGCAATCCACTACCAGTTCCAGCAAAAATATGTGAATTTCCTACTCCCCAAACTGCAGTAACAGCATCAGTAGCAAATCCTGACGTAGATGAATCTACTGATGTCCAAGAGCTTCCCGAGTTATTCGAAATTGCTATACCTTCTGCTGCTGTACCCACATATATGCTATTTCCTATTCCAAAGACATCTTTGGTATCATCATCAGGTAGGCCCCCGCTTTGACGAAAGGAAGAGAAACTATCACCACCATCAGAGGAATAGGAAATTCCATAAAACAGATGAGACACATAGACATCCTGATCATCGGCATAAATAGTATCAATAAAGTTATTTGCAAGCCCATTGCTTGCAGTTTTTCGAGTCCAGGTTTCTCCATTATCAGTGGACTTGAGTAACCCGCTACTGCTACTACCGCCAAATATGGTGTCACCCGAACCGTAAATTGTATCTAAACTCGGGTATGAGAGAGTGGTACTAGCAATAGACACCCCACTACCATAGCTAGAACCACTATTTGTAGACAAATAGATGGTGTCATTATCTTCTTTAATCCAATCTGTCCCTGAAAAAGCGACCATGTCTCCACCTGCAGATGCTGTACTCGACCAATTTTGACCTCCATCTGTGGAGCTATAAAGAGGGCTGTGGTGCAAACCTGAAAAAAGACCTAAGAAAATAGAATCTATACAAAGCTGCTAAGCAGCTAACCCAAAGAGTTTTTCGATTTCTCTCTTCTGCTCCAAACTGGTTTTTGCATTCTTCATCTGCCCCTTCATAATCATATGCATCGCTTCATAGCCTCTGATTGTCTTATAGGCTGTGCGAAAGGACTTGAGCCAAAGCCCACATTTGATAAGCTTTTTGACCCGCCTATGGTCAGACTCAATATTGTTGTTGAGGTGCTTCACTTTGCGGTGTTCCACTTCTTTTCCAAGAACACCAACACTTTTAGCAGATTCAATTGCTGGGCCATAAGCGGCATTTTCATCGGTGTTGATAACTCTTGGAGCCACTGTGTGCCCTGCATTCAAAGCTTTCTTTAAAAACCTAGCTGCGGCTAGCTGGTCGCAGTGCTTTGAAAAGAGATAGTCAATGGTATTGCCATCTTTATCTACAGCACGATAAAGGTAGTACCACCTGCCTTTGATTCTCACATAGGTTTCATCAACTCTATATGAATCCCCAATCTTTCTGAGCCTTTTACGGAGCTTTTCATCTAGCTTTGGCCCATACTGATGGACCCAGCGCATGATGGTGGTATGGGATAAGGTGAGGCATCTTTCTGCCATCATCTCCACCAAATGCCTGTAGGTCAAGCCATAGCGAAGGAACCAACGTACAGTGAGGAGGATGATTTCTGCTTTGTAGTGCTTGAACTTGAAGTCGGAAGGCTTCCCCATGTCTGCTCCCAAAATTAGACAAGGAGCCAGAATTTTACCAGCTCTTCATCCGTTTTGCACCAGAGCCGAGATTTGAGCAATCAGGTGAAAAATCTTGAAAAAAGACTTGATCAACATGTTTTTTCTCACAGTTGTAAGCAAGAAAAAACATCTAAAAAAAAAGTACAATAAATGTTAAAATTACTGCTCCCAAGCACAGAGTGTGCTATAAACTTCTTCAAAAAAATGATGTCCCGGGATTTTAATTCATCCCGAAACGTCCAGATAATGATATCTATAAAGATATCAAAAGGATCGGTACTCCTATAGAACAAATTAGAATTATTTATAAACCTCTAAATACATTTTTAAAAATGGGTAGTTTTATATTTACCATCCTCATCTTACCTTTAAACGCAACATGAAAAAACAACTGAATAAAAAATCTGAGACTTAATAAATTGATAATGTATATACCAATAATATTGATACATTAAACTTTTTTATAAATTTTGCTTAAAATATTCCGAGCACATTTCTATAGGCTTAAGATGCTTTTTTTGTAATTTCTGTCAAATAGGTCGCAAAGCGGGGAAAGAAAAAAATGAAGATTTCAAAAATAGGTTTAATTGCTGTAGGTGTATTTATCACGTCAGCTTGTGGTAGTGATATAGACCAAAATGAAATACATAGTGCCTGATTGGAAACACACCGCCGCCTTTGTATGTAAGGCTTAGAGCACTATAATCTTTAGCGAATTTCCCCAGTTTCTCTAAAAAGGCTATAATTGTCGGAAAATCAAAAGATCTTGGGGGTGCCCATGCGCG
>JBGCDR010000302.1:0-27854 GCA_045105515.1 Oligoflexales bacterium | reverse complement strand
ACGCAGCTTCTTCAAAGTTAAGAGTCAGAATTGATAAGCTTCGTGATGAAATAGGTTACGCAGCAGCAGGTCTTTGGAACTATAAAATAACATAAATTAAGCTACCAAAGGGTTTTATCAATTGTTAGACAACTCTATTAGGAAAAGAGGGGATTGAGGATCTTAACCGTTACCTAGCAAAGCAAGGAATGGATCCTCTCAAGACTATCATTTATATCCATAAAGAAGGTTTTCACAAAACGGAAGAAAATGATGCATTTGCACAAGAGGAATTGGACTACAGTGCAACGAAGCAAATTAATTTTCTCCATCCCTACCTAGGCACCTATAAACTCTACATCGATGGATTGAATCCCTTGCAGACGAATCATCAAGTATCTGATTCAAACTTCGATGGAACCATTGTTTTAGCTTCTAAATTTACAAATATTACTATCGAGCCTATTGATTTAGCAGGGGGTGCAGATGCCCTTTACCAGACTCTTTCTCTTGCTTTGAATAAAGAGCTTCAACCAGTACTGATACATTGCCGGGCAGGCAGACACCGAACAGCAATGGTCCAGATGATTCTTCGTTATTTAGAGGGTGGAAAGTGGATCAATTCAAGTAGAAAATATTCAGGAGTTTTCCGCGCAAAAAAGGACAAAAATAATCTTATGGAGCGACATGATCTGATTCCTCTTGAGTATGAGTATTTCAACACTGCTCACCCTAAAGCACGAATCGAAAATATTGAATTTATTAGAGATTTTATGAATAACGGGAAGCATGCCGGTCTCAGAAAGAGTCTTCAAAAACTGTACAAAGATTCACTTTAGCACCTAAATCTTCTATTTTACATGAAAATTAGAATCTTCGATTAACCTACAAAAAACTAGTTCTATGTACGTACTATATAGGTTTTATCAACTTTCCAATCCTACCGTATAGTGGTCATAAGTGGAAATCAGCAGGAGGCTTATTGATGCAATTGATATTCAATTATAACGGAACAGGAAATAATCCAACTTTAGAGGAGTATGCTCTCAAGAAGCTTGCTAATGTATTAACCAAATTTTCTACTGATGCCATCAAGGCAGAATTAACTTTTTCCGAGGTAAAGATTGAAAAACAAGTCCACCTTCATTTAGTATCTGAGAGGGGTCATGTGTTCGAAATAAGCACAAAAAATAGTTCTTTCGAATGCTGCATTGACAGGATTCAGGAAATGACCCGTAGACAGATCGTAAAGGAGAATGAGAGATATTTTTCAAAAAAGCGAGCCCAAATTGAGTACTCATACAAGAAGCAAGGTATCGCTTAAGTACTTTTACCAATTATTGTAAGAAGCCTTTTTCATTTTTAATTAATTCCTCACAAAGGGAGTACCGGCTCCATGGATGGATTCAGTAGACTAAAAATTCCTGTAGAAGAGTTCACTTCACCAAGCCCCGTTCTCGTTGAAGAACATCAGTCAGCTTTTGATGCATTAAACCTGATGGCTAAGCATGAATACCGTCACATTCCTGTCATGAGCAGCGGAAGACTTAGCGGGATTATTAGCGATCGCGATATTTTGCGCTGCGGCAGCATAAGTGCTGATAGTGAGCAAGTAAAAGTTAAAGATCTTATGACTAAGGAAGTTTACCGGGTGTCACGCAAGGAAAACTTAGACAAAGTAGTATTCACCATGTCAGACAAAAAAATAGGTAGCGCAATTGTGGAGGATACAGATGATGATTTTTTTGGAATCTTCACGTCCACCGATGCATTGAACGCATTAGTAGAAATCATGCGTGGAGATATCCCACTTGACTAGCTTCCCCCTATTTAACCTACAATTTTTGTTTTTCATCCTTTCGCAATGCATATGCCCACAATAGCTTCTGAGAAATGATGTAATCGCTATTCTGCTGACGAAAACGCGAAACCATTTCCTCAGCACATTTTTTATAAAATCTAGCTTTGAGCTGGTCACCTCTTCCATCCAGATAACGATTGAAGGGGACCTCATCCAAACTAAAAACATAGCATGAAGATTCAGCAACTACAGTTGCTGATCTAGGAGCTTCATCGAAAAGAGAAAGTTCTCCAAATGCAGCTCCTGTTTCTAAATAGGCGAGACGAATCATATTACCATTATTTCGATCTGTCTTATATACAGATACTTTCCCTTCCAAAAGTATGAAGAGTCCTCTAGTCTGCTCACCTTCAATAACCATATTTGACTTTGCAGCAAATTGAAATATTTTACCCAGTTGATAAAGCTCGAACAACTCTTGCTCGTTAAGATAGTCAAAGAGGGAGATATTGCGAAGCTGTTTCCCTCCCCAAGAGGGGTCACTAAAACGTTCTCGTGAACCACCTATATTAGTTTCAGAGGTACTAATTGCCATCGCATTTTTCCTTTGCTACTGATCTCCCTGGTTACTTGCTAACCATTCTACCAAGTCTATTTTAGTAACGATATGCCTTGGTTTTCTAGCGTCATCTATCACTACCACACATCCAGATGACATAAGCAACTCTTGTAAGGCTGACAAGGGAGTTTCTCCGCTTACAGTAGGAACATTTCGCGACATCACTTCCAGAACTTGCACACTCTTGTCGTGTCCATGACCCGAAAGCATGTGCTCCAGCAAATCTTTTTCATAAAGCATACCCAATAGTGATTCATTTTGATCGGTAACTGGGATTTGTGAGTATCCTTTCTCACGCATAAGTCGGATTGCCTTGTCGGCAAAGTCATCATCTTTTAGGCAAACTATTTCGGCTTCACCCATACAGCCTGCAAAATCTCCAACCGTTCCTTCTAAAGACTCAGCAGAGACAAAGCGATTATCGTACATCCACTTATCGTCTACAAATTTAGACATATAGTTGCGCACTCCATCTGGGAGTATCACCACACAATTTGCACCTTCAGATAGACTTGGCGCCTCTGCTAATGCTGCAAACAGTGCTGCTCCAGCAGAGCCTCCGACTAAAAGACCTTCTTCACGAATTAGCTCCCGAGCCAACAAGAATGATTGACGGTCTTTAGTTTTTACCCAGCGATCGACAACATTACGCTCAAGGACTTCCGGAATAAAATCATATCCAATTCCCTCTACCTTGTAGGTAGCAACGCCTTCATCTTTAGCAAGTATGGAACCAACGGGATCAGCTCCCACAATAATGCAGTTGGGCTGGACTTCCTTGATACGTTTAGAAATCCCTGTGATTGTTCCACCAGTCCCGGCACCAACAACCACCATGTCAACTTTGCCATCTAAGTCATCTAAAATTTCCTGCGCTGTGCCATAGTAATGAGCTAAAGGATTATTGGCGTTTGCATACTGGTCTAAAATATGTGCATTTGGGAGTTGCGCTTGAAGTTTTTTAGCTACACCAATGTGGCTATCTGGAGAGTTCCAAGCTGCCTCTGTAGGAGTTCGAATAATTTTTGCTCCTAAAGCTTCAAGGACAACTTGCTTTTCCTTACTCATCTTTTCAGGCATGGTTATGATAATATTATAGCCTTTAGTAGCTCCAGCCAAGGCCATACCTATGCCGGTGTTTCCTGAAGTGGGCTCAATGATAGTATCTCCTACTTTTATTCTCCCACTTTTTTCTGCTTCTTCTATCATCCTGACCGCAATACGATCCTTTACAGAGCCACCAGGATTGAGAAATTCGCATTTAGCATAAAGGTTACACTTTAACTTCTTGCCGACCCGCCTTAAGGGAAGCATCGGGGTGTTTCCCACTGCAGATAAAATCGAATCGATAATCATAAACATACCCTTATAGTTGGAAAAAAGACTCCCAATTATCCACAAGATGTATATGCTTTACAAGCATCCTATGCTATGTTGATGCCAGTTCCCCAAAACTATATTTAAGAGGAATCTAGTTCTGAATTCGATTATTTGTCATACTTGCCATCATACTTGGACTTTTGAACCTCCTCTGGGACGAAGAGATGAATGTCCTTCGTGCAACAGAGATTGTCGAGTATGTTTGAACTGTATATACTACGATGCCGGTTCACACCACGAATGCAGAGAACCTCAGGCTGAATGGGTTCGAGAGAAGGAATCCGGTAATTTTTGTGGTTATTTTACGGCTAAATCAAATAGTACCCAAAGAGACTCTAGTACAAATCAACATGATAGACTTAAGTCTTTATTCAAGACCGAGTCCGGTACGTCTGAACAAGATCAAAAGAAAATTAGCAGCCTCGATGAGCTATTTAAAAAGTGATGATCTCAATTCGTGGGATCCTTTACGTATTCCCTTGCACAAATTGATTGAGTTCATCGGATCAGCTTTGCGGCTTTTTTTAATGTGGAAACAGGAATGTTTAAGCCCATAGCATCACTTGCGTGACTTAGATTAATGTATAGTAAGTTTTCTGACGGAATCGCAATGGGAATATCACGAGCTTTTTCTCCCCTCAATATTTTCGCAACCATATTTGCTGTCAGCACCCCAAGCTGGTGATGGTCAAGACCTAAGGCTGCAATAGCTCCCTTTTCAACACTCTCCAAATCCGCAGAAAAAACTGGAATATTTGCCTGTTTACCTACTTGTAGCACTGCTCCCAAGGCACTTATTACCGTATTGTCAGTAGGAAGATAGATTGCATCGACCTTTCCGACCATGGAGTGCGTAGCTGCAGCAATCTGGGCAGAGTTATTGATGCTAACAACAACAGGCTTAAGACTCAGGCTGCTCGCCTTGCTTTTAAAATCCTTCATGATATGAATGGAGTTATCTTCTCCTGAATTATAAATGAGACCCACCCTTTCAACCCGAGGTTTCATACGCTTAATTAAAGCGAGCTGCTCTTCCACTGGGCTATACAGCATGACCCCAGTGACTCTTCCTCCTGGTTTTTCCAAATTTTTTACTAAACGTGCTCCTATAGGATCATTGACTCCCGTAAAAACAAGCGGGATATTGCTTTTTGTAGCAAGCAAGTGCTGAGCGGATGGTGTGGTAATCCCCACAAGCACATCAACACCTTCACCAACCAATTGCCTTGCAATCTGAGCTGACGTGCCCCAGTCCCCCTGTGCATTATGATATCTAAATTTAATATCCTTAGAGAAACCTGCATCTTTAAGCCCCTTGATTAAACCCTGGCGAATTTCATCCAAGGATGGATGAGGAGCTATCTGAGATATTCCGATCACATATGCCTGGGCAAACAAGCTGTAAGAGAAAAAAAAGCACAAGATAAAAAACGTGCGTGGCTTCGATAAAATTCTCATTCCTGACTGCTCCATCAAAGGTCATCCACAAAAACAAAAAGCCCACTGCTTACAAACAGTGGGCTTCTGATTATCCAAGCAAGGATCACATGTCTCCCCACTCACCCACTGAGGTATAAGAAATGCCCGGTCCACCAGAACTCTGATTTTAACAAGCTATGTGAAAACATATGTGACTTCCTATGGATTTTACTTCTTAACACTAAAATTGTCATTACAGCGGACGAGTCTACTGCAAGGGTAGCCCAGGCGTCAAGAAGATCTAAACCAAGCCTCTCAAAGTTTTGCGGGCAAAACCTTACCCCTAACTTCTCCAAAGCCAATACGATACCCGTCTCCTTGACACCAGCCGGTCATGGTGACTTCGTCACCATCTTGCAAGAAAGTTCGCTGCTGTTCTCCAACATTGATAGGATTTTTCCCACCCCAAGTCAGTTCAAGTAAACACCCTCTAGAATCCTCTGTCTTACCGCTTACGGTACCAGAAGCCATTAAGTCACCCGGCCTCACATTACAGCCAGTCACCGTATGATGCGCTACTTGTTGAGCCATGCTCCAATAAAGGTTTTCTGTGCTAGCACGACTGATCCTCTGAGCAGATTTCGCTTCTTGGGGCTGTAAATAAACTTCTAACTCAATGTGGTAATGAGGCATTAGATTACTAGGATGCCTAAGATAATCTAACGGCTGTGGGTCTTGCTTAGGCCCTTTTACAGTAAATGGCTTTAACGCCGCCAAAGGAACCACCCAAGGAGAAATAGATGTAGCGAATGATTTGCTTACAAACGGACCTAAAGGCTGGTATTCCCATTTCTGGATATCCCTAGCACTCCAATCATTCATCAAGACTAGCCCAAAAATATGATCTTCAGCACCGCTAACAGGGATTGACTGCCCTAACTCGCTGCCTTTTCCTATAAAAAAAGCCATTTCCATCTCATAGTCTAAACGAGAGCTAGTAGCAAACTTTGGAGAACCAGCATCTGGCGGCATTACTTGTCCACAAGGGCGATGAAAGTCTGAGCCACTCACAACAACGGAGCTAGCTCGTCCATGATAGCCAACAGGGAGGTGAGTCCAGTTTGGAAGCAAGGGATTATTTTTATCACGGAACATGCTTCCCACGTTAGTGGCATGTTCGCGGGAAGAGTAGAAGTCCGTATAGTCGCCAATTGCCACGGGCAACTGCATACTTACTTCAGACTGAGGAAGCAGACAGCTTTGCCGCAAAGTGGGATTATCACGAATTAAGGGGGTATCAGCTCGTAATAGTTCGCTGATTCTAGCCCGTGCAAGCTGCCATTCAGAAGGCTCCAGCTGCATAAGGGCATTCAATGTCCCATTCTGAAAGACTTCACGAGACAAACATATATGCCCTTCTCGTTCCAAGAGGCTGAGATTGAGCACCTGATCACCGATAGCAACCCCAACTTGGGCATCTTTAAAAACCTTAGACTTGAACACCCCATAAGGGAGATTTTGAATAGGAAAGTGGGAGTCTGCAGATATAGATACAAAGGACTTTAACTCAGGATTATTTGGATTGCTCATGAAGTACTCCTCAGATTTAAAGATTCTCACAAGACGCCCAGTATAAGCACTAGAAAGGTATGTCATCTAGGCTTGGCGTAGACTGACCAAAAGAGGACTCCCTCTCTGAATTGTCCGCTTTAGGAAAGTTTGGTGAAGAGAATGAGTCTCCTCCTTGAGGAGCACCATAACCTCCTCCTGAAGGGGAGGCAAACGGATCTGCACTAAGAGGTGCCTCTTGCTCGGCTCCAACGCCATGATTACCATAAGCAGAAGGGGCACCAGAAGGCATAAACTGTACATTATTCGCAACAATATCAGTTGAATAACGCTTTTGACCACTCTTATCATCCCATGACCGTGTCTGGATTCGACCTTCAACAAAAACAGCCCTACCCTTTTTAAGGTATTTGTTGCAGTTTTCAGCCTGCTTGCCCCAAACTACAATGCGGTGCCATTCTGTTTGTTCTTGGCGTTGGCCATCTTTACTGGGTCTAAACTCCGAAGTTGCTACATTTAAAGTCACCACAGGAGTCTGGGTCTGCGTGTAGCGAAGTTCTGGATCCTGGCCTAATCGTCCCATAATGAAGCATTTATTTAGCGAAGCCATACTATCTCCTTATTCAATCACTGATATCAATATCTCTAATTAAAAAGCTCAAACCCACAGCATGGTCATCCAATATTCAAGGGCCGGTCTTCACTGTCTAAAAAACAGCCCTTTAATACAGGGTGCCACCTGCCATCACAAGTAAAATTTACCAATTGCCGAACAATTCCACTCGTGACATCCTTGGGACTCATATTGATGCTGTATATTTCCAGGAGGGCACAGTCAAGCATGATCCTAAAGAGAACAATTCATTATGCGATTAAGATGAAGTTTAGCACAGTCCTTTTTCTCAATACCCTCATCGCATCTTTCTTTTTTTCATGTACGGGACAGAAGGATCTTCCACCAATAGAAGAACACGTTTCTAGCCCGATAGATATTGCAGTGAGTGATGCAGAAGATGATAATATGGGCTACTTTTTTATCCTCAACTCTGACTTTAACCATGTCTATGAGACGGGTTCAATTCTCATCGTTAGTAGAGATGGAAACAGAAAAAAATCAGTTCCGATTAGCCGCCTCGGCAGAAGTATTAAAGTTGCAGGCAATCGACTTTTACTTACTTTTGACGAAAACGATGGTGAAGGCGAGCAAAGTAAGGTGGAATTATATGAAATTTCTTACTCTTCCACTGGCGACTTTCCAGAGCTGACTCACAAAAAAACATGGAACTTTGATAGTTGCCGTCCTCTTAACTCAAATCTACGCAAAGACTACCAATTTTTTGCAGTCGCATGTGAGACTGGCTCTATCCTTGTTGGTACCTTTGACTCCGAGTTAAGCAACTCAAAACTCACTGAAATTCGTAAGTTCCCAACTTTTGTACGTAGGGCTTTACATTTTGATACGGACAAAAACCTCCTTTTTGCCTTCATGACGGACATGAATGTTCCAAACTACAAAGACCGTTACTTAAAAGATTCTCGAACATGGAACAAAGAGTCTCAGGAAATGGAAGAAGGAAGCAATGAAGTTCCCGACGTATTTGAAGACTCATTAAAAGTACGCAAGCGTCTTGCCCAACAGGGAAATGCCTTTCACTTTGTTGCCATAGACTTGAATAAACCAGAAAATCTGGAAGATGGTTCTCCTAAATTTAGGGAAATTAACGACATAAAGGACGAAGAGCTACGGTGGATGTATTTTACTTTTAATGACAAAGATGGAAATCCAGAAACTCCTATCTTAAGCACCGGAGAAGATACCAGCACGCACAAATATTATAGGGCTAACTTTTGGGAAGCAATCCCCGATACTAACGACAGCAGTAGCTTCTATTTATCTCATAGAGGCAACAATAGTGGCGATATTTCACCCCATAGCAATAACGTTGTTCATGTGAAATTAAAAGCAGATGCACTTACGGAAAATCAAAAAACAGAAGATTTATTTGATTTCACCCGTGTTTTTGGTCTAGCCGAGCAAAAAGCAGGCGTGGAATATACAGGAAATTTCGCTTTCACCAAAGTTGGTGGCAAGGACGTCTTATTGGTAAATAATTTTCGTACCCGTAGAGATTTCAATGATATTCCGCACTACAGCATCAAAGCGATAAAGTCTGATGATAGCGACCCAGCAGATGCCCCTGCTAGCTATAAATTTAATCAGCCTTATGCGGTACTAGAAAGCTCAAAAGCCGCTGATGGGTCTTACTACCAATTTGCAGTGAGTGATCCTGGAGTGGACACCGATAATAACGCGGATGTTCATGTTTTGGTTTCTTCGTTTTTTCAAGATACAGTCAAATTATATAAGCTAACATCAGATACTGGCTTTGAGCATATAGGGGATTTTTAGACAGGAATTTTTATCAAAACTGTTTGCTATCATGAATGCTACTCCAGATTCAAGCATGGTATCATGATAGCATTGTTTACTGTGTCAAAAATACTGGGTTAGCATGTATTTAAAAAAGATCGTATCTAACGGGTTTAAATCATTTGCTGATAAGATCACCATCACCCTAGATAAAACTCACATCACAGGTATAGTAGGTCCGAACGGATCTGGAAAAAGCAATGTCATCGATGCTGTACGCTGGGTAATGGGTGAGCAAAATGCCAAAATGCTCAGAGGAGAAAAGGCCACTGATATTATTTTTGCAGGCTCTGAAAAGCGCAAGCCACTCGGAATGGCCGAAGTAAGTTTAGTATTTGACAACAATGAGGGCTCGCCTTTTTGCCCTCCAGAGTATAGGCATGAGCCAGAAATTACCCTGACTAGACGTCTTTATATTGATGGCCAGCGGGAATATTTTATTAACCGCAAGCAATGCCGACTTAAGGATATTATAAGCTTCTTTACCTCTACGGGCCTTGGAGGGCGTAGCTACTCAATGATTCAACAAGGTCAGGTAGACCGAATCCTCCAAGCTAAACCAGAACAAATCAGAGAAATATTAGAGGAAGCAGCTGGAATTAGTATCTTCAAACAGCGAAGAAATGAGGCTCGCAAAAAGCTTGAAAAAACTCAGGTTAATTTATCTCGGATCGAGGATATTGTTGCAGAAATCGATAGACAGATGGATACTTTAAAAGAGCAGGTTGAAAAGGCAGAAAAGTGGCAAGGTTTCACACAAGATCTTAGACAAAAAGAGCTAAGCCTATTCGCTCACAATCATCTGCATTTTAAGCACAAAGAACAAGAAATAAGAACAGAAATAGAAGAAAATACTCTAAAAGAAGTAGCATGTGTCGAGCAGATTTCTGTTTTTGAGGAAAAGTACGATGAATTGAAGCAAATACTAAGCGATTCAGACCCAGAATTAAATGCCTTATCCGAAGAAATCACTGTGCTCAGAGAAAAGATCGCAAGTAGTGAAGCTTCCCTGCTTAGCGTAGACCAATTACTAGAAAATGGAGATAACCAGCTAACTGCCTTCGATTCCAACCTTCTTGAAGAACAAAAAAATGTGTTACGTTCCGAGCAAGAGTTGCAAGCAGTTAGTGAAAGGTTAGAGGGTGCAGAAAAAGAACTTGAAGATATTGACATAAGCTTGGAGTCTTTAAATGAAAGTTTTGAGCTGAGCCAAGAAGAATCTTTGGTCTACAACAACAAAATCAATGAACTTAGTGAAGAGCTAAGAAATTTAGAGCGATTTCTAGAAAATAACAAAATAAGAAGAGAAACTATTGAGAAGGACTTCAGCCGTTCGAGTAAAATCATGCATGAACACACGGAAAAGCTTCTCAACCTCGAAGAAGAGTACTCTCACGCACAAATTCTGGTCGATGGAATGAGCATAAAACGAGGACATCACCGCAAAGGTTTAGAGAAAGAAGCTGATGATAAAAATAAATTAGAACTAAGTATTAAACAACGCGGTGAAAAGCTCAAATTTGAAAAAGAAAAACATGAGAAGCTTAAAATTAAGTTTCTTGAAGCAAAAGCTCGATTAAACAGTTTAAAAGAAATTGATAAAAATTCCGAGGATATTCTTGGGATAATTAAAAAAATACGTTCAGAAAACCAACTTGAAGAATTATTCACCCTGCTAACGGACTATATAGGATTTTCTCCTACTTTCGCCACCTTACCACTTCCCGTAAAATCAAGTTTTGAAAAGTGGGCTGAAAAACTCATTGTCCAAGATGAGCAACAACTTGCGGATATATCTCAAGTTTTAGCTGAAAAAAAGGCTGGAGGGATAGGGGCATACATATTAAATGCTGAAACTGAGCACAACTCCTTGACAGATTTTGCTAAGGCATTTGGATTAACACCTCTTTCCCAGCACTTAATTGTTGATGAAAGCATGGCCAATATAGACAGCTGTCTAAATACCCTTTACTATTATGACGCTGAAGAAATACCAGCTAATCTAAACTCTCAAATACCTGATGGAATCACCATATTTACCTCTTCAGGTATTGCATTCAGCTCTAAACGAGATATCGTTATAGGTGCAAGCAGTGAACACGGCGCATTATCCCGAAAAGAAACTATAGAAAAATTGCGTCAAGACGTTGATTCGCTAGCACATAAACTTGGGCTTTGGGAGGAAAAAATTGCTGGACTTGAAAATAAGAATAACGAAGAAACAGACATGCTTGCAAGTCTTGACAAGGCAATTTTTGAAAAGAACCAAATTTTACTTGAACTCACCTCAGAATTAAAGACTAAAGAAATTCAACTACTTCACCTCAAAGAACAGATTGATGTCTCTAAAAAAGAGTATACTAATCTTGAAGAAGCCTGTGACCAATACGGATCAGAATTGGAAGAGCTAAATAGTAGTGATTTAGCTCTTAGCCAGGAATTTGACCAAACCAAACTAAATCTTGAAGATGCTCATTTAGATGCAGACAATCTAAAAGACCAAACAGCTGAGGTTGGCAGACAGCTTGAACAAAAGAAAATCGATCATGCTTCCGTAAAGAGTATGGCTCATACCCTTAAAGAGCATTACGAGAGAGACCAAATTCAAGTAAGTCAACTAAGCGAAAAACTCAATAAAAAGGAAGAAGAACGGGTAATTCTAAAAACAAAAATCGACGAGTCGCTTTCACGCCAAAAAGAACTGACCCAGGATATCGAGGATTATATCTATAGACGGGAGGAACTTGAAGAGCGGCTTAACATCAAAAAAGAGACCAACGCCGGCCTCATTGAAGAATTACAAGTCATTGAAAATCGTTTAAAGGAAGCTAGGGATTTAAGCTCAAAAGCACAAAAATCAGTTTCAGAAAAAGGCTTGGAGTTGGAAAGAGTTAGCCTTGGAATAGAGGGAGCCCTTGCACAGGCAAATGAAAAGTACCATGTGGATTTACGCGAATATGATTTCGAAAAGATAGAAGGTTTCGATGCCAGTTCTGAAACTCGCAAAGTAGGTTCTCTCAGAAGTAAGATTGAATCTATGGGTCTTATCAATATGATGGCAATCGATGAATATAAAGAGTTGACTGATCGTCACGACTTCATGTCGGCACAAAAAAATGAGGTTGTTTCCTCGGTAAACCTCCTTGAACTAGCCATCGAGGAAATAGAAGAAAAATCTCAAAGCAAATTCATGGATACATTCACAACTCTTAACAAAGAATTTAGCGAACTATTTCCCATCCTCTTCCCTCGAGGAGAAGCACAAATAACCCTTACCGATGCAGATAATCCTTTGGAAGCTGGAGTTGAAATTATGGTTAGGCTTCCAGGAAAAAACAGACAGAACATGAGATTATTCTCTGGGGGAGAAAAAGCTTTAACAGCGATCGCTTTAATTTTTGCGCTACTAAAATCTAAGCCTACTCCGTTCTGCTTTCTTGATGAAGTAGATGCTCCACTAGACGAAACAAATGTAAGCCGATACAACAATGTACTAAACGCTTTGGCAGATAAGTTTCAGTTTATCGTGATTACCCATAGGCGTCGAACTATGGAAGTGTTAGACACTCTCTATGGTGTTACCATGCAAGAACCTGGAGTTTCAAAAGTGGTAGGAGTTGATATGTCGAAAGCCTTACCTTCTCACCTACAAAAATCTTTTAAAGAGGAAAAAAGGCAGGGAGCTTCCACTTACTAAATTTTTAAAATCCATCACAATGTAAACTTAAAAAAATATGGATAATATTTAAGAAGATTTCACTAGACTATATTTTTTGAAATAGTACTTTCAAAAATATCTTGTGCCAGTTATATCCAAAATTGCTGCTATTTCTTAGAAGTAAGCTAGGGATATCCATGAATCATTTTGTCATATTCTTGTTTTTTTGGTTCCTCGCAAAGTGGAATTTTCTATTAGCAAGTCCAGTCAGATTTGAATGCACCATAAATATCGAAGACTTAAAAAAAACCTTCGCAATACCTATGAAAAAATCGGAAATCTTTAGAGGCAAATGGATTATACCAAAAAAATTCTCCAACAAAGTAACTTTAGACAGTAATATTCACAAATCAAAAGAGGCATATTTACTTGAAAACCATGAGAGCAGCCTTCTCAAACTTTGTTACCAGCAAGCTTCCGCATATATTACTATCGACACCCTGTATTTTATTAGCTTAGACAACATCAAAGCCTTCAAAGCTGACAACCCTCGCTGCCATGGGCATGAGGTAATCATAAAAAATAAAAAGGAGTTAAAACTCTATTATTCGGATATGACCAAAAATCTAAAACATAGCATCCGTAAGTATAACTTTGCCGTAGTACTCGATAGAATGATATATCGCTCCAGCTTATTAGGCAAAAAAGGCATGAAAGAAATTTGGAGCAACTTAAAAAAAAACGGGGTTCCTAGACCAAAAAGTATAGCTAGTATTCACGTAATGGGTTTCGGTGGAGTTGGTGGTAATTATAACTTAGAGGAACTAGAGGAGTCTAAAAAACAAGGACTTACCTTTTTGCATTCTTATCACTATGACAAACATTTGACTGTTTATATGGATGGAACCGACCCCAGCAAAATTGTGGAAAATGACCCTCATCATGGAAATATCTATGTTCAAGAAACCGTCAATAGATTTATACCTGATGAAAACATCCAAAAAAAGCTTCGAATAGCCGAGAGTATTGCCGAAAATAGGCATCTTTCAGGTGATACCGAAGATTTTCTCCAATCAATCGAAAACATAATTGATGCTCCTTGGCCCATATTGATTCATTGCAAAGGTGGGCGTCATAAAACAGGTATGTTTGCAATTATTTTCGAATACCTAGCATACAAATCTGCGATGAAAGCTGAATATTCGGAAGATGTAAGCGTACCGGCATACAAGAACCGCTTTGCAAATTGGTGGAGCAGAGGACACGGAAGCCTCTGGCAAGCTCTTTTCGATGGACCATTCCATGAACACCATCTATTACGGCCAGCAGAAACAAATTACGCTTTCCATAATTCATCAGTTTTTCGCCGTAAGAATATCGACTTTGTTCGTGGTTTAATCTCAGGGGAATTACTGTTCAATCAAGACTTAATAAATCATTGGAGTAGAATAGAAAAGAAATTTAAAGCGAAGGTGAAGACAATTCCAAGGAACTATAAAATCATTTAAAACATTATCGCATCAGTAGATCTTTTCTCGATCTTAACTCCTTCTATATGCTTACCTACCACTTCTCTTTCTTCGGGGGAAGTTGCACTAGCCGCTAACTGCTCACCAAAAATAACTAATTCTTCTTTACTCGTGAAGTGAGCTCCGAATGATTGACCTCGCGTTTTGTGCCAAATCTCTAACATTTTACCGATATTTTCAAGATTCTGGCGAAACCTATCCTGAAACTGCAGAGCCATAATTATCGGATCCGTAAATTCTTTATACTCTTTTTGAAGCTGATCAAGCAATTGTTTAATAGAGATTCGCACATCTTCGCTACTAACTTCTCCAGTACCGATCTGCTCCTCAATTGATTGTACAGCCTTTATAGTTTCTTCAGGTAAAAACGAACGACGCTTCGCATCATAGATAATGTTCGTCAAAACCTTGTGGATTAGAGTTACTTCTTGTTCGGATTCATTGGAACACCACTCCATTGACTTTTTCGAAAACTCAATAAATTGAGAAATAAATCTATTTGGATCAACTGGCATTAGTTTTCCTCGATTTATAGGTTATCCCATATACTGTTTTCCTTGAATTCCTTTGGAGGAACCTCTCCCAAAATTTCATTATAAAAGAGATCTCTCTCTTCTTTAAATGAAAGCTTTGACTTCATTTCATCCACAATTGAAGGCAGCCTTTCATGGAACGAGTCTGCCAAAATCTTAATTATCATTCTAAACCCAAGACCAATAGTTGCTGTTCTCTTTTTTGTATGATCTTCGAATTTCATTGCTGAAAGGATGGGAGTCAATCGATCTTTGAGTCCTTCTTCCAATGAAATTAGGGACTCCATCTTTTTTTGCATGAATGCTAAATTTGTACGTTCAAGAGCTTTGTTCTGATCTTCTATAATCTTCGAAGCTATCTCTGAGGCATCGGCACCTTCATCTGACAATGTCTGAGCTTGTTCGATGATCTTATCAACTCCCCTATTTATTTCATTTGATTTTTCCTCGATCTCTTTTCCACCATGAAAGTAAAGTTTGTAAAACTCCATGAGATCTTTGTAAGCACTATTAGAAATAAATTCTGAAGACACCTCTAATACATTATGAACACTTTGCTCTGCATTTCTGATAGCCTGAGCCTGAAGCTCCAGAAGTATATTCAGAAAGGTTTCATCAAGATTTTGATCACCTTCATTCATAGAGGTACCCTAAACTGTTAGACATTTGAAATAATTGCAATAATATCGATATTATAACTTGGAACAGCATGAAACTCAATACTTCGGAATTTGTCTCTTAAAAAGCTTAGCCAAAGGGTGAATTGGAGATTTAATATTAAAGAATTAAAAGTTATAAGTTGTATAAACATCATAAAGTTAAACCGATGAGGCACAAATGATTAATGACATACACTAAAAATCATATTGAAACAAAACAACAAAGTTATATCTATTTTTTCTAGTCCTTAAAGGTTTAAGTGTTTTCTCAGAAGGGTGGTATAATTTATCAACCAGTCCCCTCAGAAATGACGAGAGGTAAGAATGAATAATAATAAGGTGTTATGTGTTGACGATGAACCAGAACTACGAGAGATTATTGGATTTTACCTAGAGGAGCTTGACTATGAGGTAGAGTTTGCTGAAGACGGCAAACAGGCATTGGAAATGGCAATAAATAACGATTACTCTTTTGTCATGACCGACTTAGATATGCCTCGCATGAATGGCGTAGAATTCATCAAACAAATCCGACTCATCAAACCGTACCTCCCAATTGGAATTACTTCAGCAAAAATTACAGTTTTTGCCCAAGAGCTAGTTACCTTGGCTGTAAGTGCAACAGTACCTAAGCCCTTTACAAACCTCCATATCCAAAATGCAGCACAAGAGTTAGCCCTGACTGCATCACTATTTGAGCAAGCGAAGTCTCCGGAAAAACTCAATCGAGTTGAAAATGTAATGCGAACAAATCTCGTAACTGGCATGCAATCGGAATCGATTTACGAGGTAAGTGAAAGAATGCTTAAACACAATGTTGGTTCAATCTTAATATGTGAGAATAAAAAGTTAATCGGAATCTTTACAGAACGCGATCTTTTACGCCTAGCTGCTCAAAAAGTAAGTCTTGAACATAATGTTGAGCAGCACATGAATAAAAACCCAGAAACAATAAGTCCAAATGCTAGTATACAGGCTGCAGAACAGATTATTACAAGCAAGAAATGTCGCTACCTTCCTGTTGTAAGCAATGGATTAGCCGAAGGTATTATTTCAGCTGGTGACTTAGGTATGACACATCTTTCCAGAATCAAAAATGCAGTAGAAAAGCAGATTATTCATCTGAATAACATTATCCCTAAAAAATAGAAGGTTCAAAGCCTATTTGAAAATAGACCAACCTTTTACATAGGTGTAGGCCGTAACTAGCTGATGATCCTTTTGCATCACCGATGGCCAGTTTTTTATCGAATTTAATATCCCACTTTCAGAGGAAAGCGTCGAAAGATCATTGCTTTCGATATGACCACTTAAGTCCGACTCCCGCTTTGCTTTCTTCTTTGTTTGTGCTAACTGCCGAAGAACCACAATGTCTGGATCAATGCCTTTAGCCTGTATAGAACGGTCATTTGGAGTAAAATACCTAGCTACAGTTAATTTCAAACCTGATCCGTCTGGCAATGAAACCAAAGTTTGAACGGAGCCCTTTCCAAAAGACTTAGTCCCTAAGATTAGAGCCCTTTGGTGATCTTGAAGTGCTCCTGCGACAATTTCTGAGGCACTTGCAGAACCTTCATTAACTAAAACTACCATAGGGAAGTCCCCGAAGGTCCCTTTCTTATGGGCAAACTCACGCTCTATGCGGTCAGGGTCTCGCCCCACAGTTGAAACAACCAAGCCACTTTCGATAAATGCGTCAACAACCTTGATTGATTGATCTAGAAGCCCGCCCGGATTATCCCGTAGATCTAAAACCAAGCCCTTCATTTTCTTGCTATATTTTTGCAAAACCTTGATTAGTTCTTCATTGGTGTTTTCTTGGAAGGAAGTGATCCTAACATATACAATATCTGATGAAAGTTTTTGACCTCGGACAGAGCGGACTTTGATAATTTCACGCTTCATAACAAAGTCAATGGATTCATCGACATTTTTACGCTTAATGGTCAGCTTAAGCTCAGATCCAGGCACGCCACGCATCATGTCAACAGCATCTTTCCCACTCATAGAGCTTAATACTTTGTCATTTATCGCTATAATTTCATCACCAGACTTTATACCAGCTTTCATCGCAGGAGTATCTTCTATGGGTGCGATTATGATCAAGCGCCCTCTTTCCTGTGAAACAATGATACCTACTCCACCAAACTTACCTCTGGTATCAATGGTCAATTGTTCAAATGCTTTTTTAGGCATAAGAACAGTGTGAGGGTCGAGGTTAGAAACGATCCCCCCTAGAGCATTAAAGACTGTAAGTTCGGGGGTCACCTTATCAGGATCTACATACATGGTTTCAAGAAAGTAAACAGCCCGCGCAAAAGTTTCTAAAGAGCGGTAACGTTCCTCGATATTAGGAAGATTATTCTCTGCTAAGGACTGCCCATAAGTATGATGGAGGCTAACTAAAAATACTAAACAGGCACTTATTATCCTGATACCGACCGCATACGTTTGATTAAATTTTTGCAACATAGATAGTTCCTGAAGCAAGCTTATCGCTTACTTGTTCGTTCAAAGTTTCTACTTTTCCTAGCCCTAATATTCTTTGCTAAGGAAATTAAATTTTTTGCGTTAGCGAAATGCTTACTATCAGCATTAGTTTTATTTGCCTTCAGGTAAAGATTAAGTACAGAAATTGCTCGAGAAAATCGTCCTTGATTCATAAAAAATGTTGCCAATTCATTGACTGGCTCGAAACATTGTTGGCAAACTTGTGAAGCCTTTTTATAATACCTCATTGCTCTTGTATTTTTACTGGCTATTTTATAAAGACGACCAAGATTCAGCAAGGATAGTAAAAAGTTTGGATTAATTTTAATGGCTTTATGGTAGTATTTATTCGCCTTCCTTAGCTGTCTCTCTTTCTCGTATGTCAAAGCTAAGTTATGCCATAACCTTTCACGAAACTTGTATTTTTTAGATGTTTTTATCAACCTTAGAATAATTCTTCTTGCCTTTTTATATGAGCCTATTGAGATAAAAGCGGAACTAAGATTCAGGCCATATGATGTCTTTGGCCTCAATTTGTATGCTTTCGCGAATACCTGTACCGCTTTCTGCTCATTGTTCAATGCTAAGTGAGTTAGACCTACCAAATTGAGAACATCAGGATTCTCTGGATGATCCTGATACAGCCTTCTAAGGTGATCCCATGCTAGATTAGCTTGCCCTTTATCGAGATAACGATTGATTAGGCTCATTTTTGTTCTGAGTAAACCTTCAATATCACCTTTGCTATTAGAGGGCGATTGAGTATTCAAGGTAAGGCAAGAGATAGACATTAGAAAAAAAAGGCAAAAGAAGATAGGCCTCAGCTTTAAGTGTAATATAATAAAAAGTTGAGTTGATCGAATCAGTCTAGGATTCATAGGCTACGCTCTTTCAGCTCATATTGCCAGGATGGGTATTTATAAATATTATAGCAAATCAAATATGATCCCACTCAGGCTGGCTAACAGCAAATGTGCATTCCAGGTAAAAGGAAAGGTTGTAATGGGTGAAGAAGAAGCTGAAAAAAACCGGGAACCAGTAAAAAATACCCAAAAAGATGGGAAGGATATTCCTATAAGCTTGGAAGAAAAAAGAGTAATTTTTGGACAACGGCTGCGAAATACCCGCGAGCAGCTCAATCAGACCAAAAAAGACGTTATCCATCTGACAAGAATTTCACCGCCATTTATTGAGGCTCTTGAAGAAGGCAATTTTAACGCACTTCCTGGAGAGGTATTTGGCCGCGGATTTGTCAAAAACATTTGCAAGGTCTTAGAAATAGATAGCACTTCTCTCTTGGAAGAGTACAACCAATGCTGGGAACACAAGCAGGCAAAAGCAAAAACCTATGGCTACTCCCGAAGGCTTTCGACAAGTCGCAAAGATCATAAATCGAAAAAATCGCTCCCCTTCACCAACTATTTCTCGCCAAAGGGTATTCTATTATGGGTCCTCGGGCCTGTTTTGGTATTGGCAATAACATTTTTGGTGTTTTTTAGCAGCGCATACTTTGACAGTGGACCCAATAAGAGCAAATCTATTCACCAAGACCCTGTGTCAAATAGTGGTCAGATTCACGCAGAATCAGGTGAAAGCAAATCAGACAAAATCCAAGAAATAGCCTTAGATTCAAGCAAAAATGACGAAGCCTTAAATATATTAGATGATATCAGTGGTGGTGAACCTAAAGTTCAAAACTTAGGATTAAACACTCTAGATCCAAACCCAAATCCAAAAACCAAAAAACCAGAAGTCGAACAAGCCTCCGTCCCACCAGAAGCTAATCGGCCTACCGTTGCGATAGAGATAGCTCCAAAAGGACTATCTCTAGGCAACAAGAGCCAACATTCTTCTTTTCTCATGGTATTCGTCAAAGAAAACACCACCATAAAACACCGATTTGATCAGGATAGTTATGAATCAAAAGAATACCAAAAGGGGCTATACAAGTTTAAATTTAAAGAGAAAATTGATCTATTTTGTAATGATATGTCAAAACTAGAAATAACTTTCAAAGGTCGGAAACTTGGTGATTTTGGAATCAACCGGGACGCTAAGCAGCTAAGCTTCATTGGAAATCCTCCTGACAAGGAAAAATTGTAAGACTGTCCCTTAAAGTCACGATACTTTTCACCGATATGCTAAACAGTTGTTGTAAACATTCATCGTGACAGAGTCTGTGGTGACTCTTGCGAAGAGGTTAGTGGGCACTTTATACCCAACGCGCAGGCCCAAGGATGGGTCAGATTGCTAAGAAGGCAATTCTTTCTTCTACCGATGACCATATAACAACCATCTCTGCCTTATTGCTCAATAGCTTTTCTTGATGTCATTGAGTTTATAACCACTTTTGGGTGGTGATTGCTTTCATGGTTCTGTTAGGTTACAAAACGTATCATGCTTTTTTTCAACTCTACAAATTTATGGTGATTTCTTTGAAAAGCAAGCTCATCCAATGCAAGTCAGAATTGAAAGAATTTCTAGGCAAACTAAGCAGCAAACGTATTGCTCTTGTACCCACTATGGGGGCACTACATCAAGGGCACATCTCTTTGATAGAGAAGGCCAAGACTTTAAGCCAAGATATTATTGTTAGTATTTTCGTAAATCCCAGCCAGTTTGGACCTGGCGAGGGTCTAAGCTCTTATCCAAGGACTCTCAGCAAAGATCTAATTATTCTCAATGAGTTGGGGGTTCAAGCCGTATTTGCGCCCAATAGTGAAGAAATTTATCCTCGTGACTTTCAAACTTATATCTATAACAGCAGGATTTCCGAAAATCTTTGTGGAACTTCACGCATGGGGCACTTTCAAGGGGTGTGTACCATCGTGCTGAAACTCATTAACTTGATCAGACCAAAATGGATTTTTTTCGGAAAAAAGGACTATCAACAGTATAAAATTATTGAACAAATGATTACCGACCTCGACTTAGAAACAAAAATTATAGCTTGTGAATTAATCAGAAACTCAAGAGGCCTTGCATTGAGCTCTAGAAACAAAAGCTTAAGCGAAGAAGAAGCCGAGCTTGCACTTTCTTTATACCATACATTGAAACTTGGAAAAGACTTGGTGTCTAAAGGAGAACGTAACCCTGAACATATAGAAGGGTTTCTCAAGAAGAAATTGATGGTAATTGAGGGAATTTCACTAGACTATTTAGAAATAAGAAATGCTAAGGACCTTACAAAATCCAGCCCAAGCTCTATTTTGGACTCCATCCTATTTGGAGCAATCAAGATAGGGTCTACGAGGCTTATTGACAATATGCCATTGTCCTAAGAGAAAGTGAACTTATGCAAAAAGCAATGCGTTTTTTTTGGTGGTTAAGACCCATCATCCAACTTTGGGTCCGCAGCAAGGTTTTTCCAAATGACCTTAAAAAAAACCTTTGCTTAGACTCTCATAAGCCAATCTGTTATGTACTAAAATCCCGATCGTTCAAAGATCTTATGGTCCTCGATCATAGTTGTGAAACCAAAAAAATACCCAAGCCCCGTGAACTTCTTTCAAAATTGAAGTTTAGCCGGAAAGCCTCGTTCTTATATTTAAGTAAACCTGGACTTTTTCAAGCCGAACGAAGCAAGAAGCTTCCTTCCGATCTTTTTAATCTGATTGGTCAAGTTAGCCAAGAACGTTTCGATGTCCAAGTTGTACCTGTGTCAATTTTCTGGGGTCGAAATCCTGGAACTGGTGAGAAATCGATATTCAAGCTTCTTTTTTTTGATGATGAGTATGGAGGATTTCTCCAGCGCTTTGTTACTTTTTTCGTGCATGGTCGTAATGTTTTCTGCAATTTTGGTAAGCCCATTTCACTCCTTGACCTAGTCGATGAGGGAAAAAGCCTAGAGGAAACATCGAAAAAACTGAGAAGAGTCCTCAAAGTCCATTTTAGGAGACAACGCGAAACCATTGTTGGCCCCTTCATTTACGATCGAGCACAAGTTATTAACTCAATGCTGCAATCAAAAACTCTACGCACTATGATAGACTCCGAGGCGGTCAAAACCAATGTTGCAGTTGCCAAAGTGGAAAAACGTGCAAGAAAGTATGCTGAAGAGGTCTGCGCAAAAGTATCTCCATCAGCTATCAGATTTTTTGATATCATTCTTAGCTGGCTATGGAAAAAAATCTATTCAGGGCTCGAAGTCAGACAAGAAGATAAGATCAGAGAACTTGCAGAGCAGTATGAACTCGTATATATGCCTAGCCACCGAAGTCACATGGACTACCTGTTGATTGGTTACGTCCTGTATTATCTGGGCCTTCTCCCTCCCCATACCATTGCTGGAATAAACCTTAACTTTTGGCCTGTAGGCCCACTATTAAGACGCGGGGGAGCTATTTTTATTCGGCGTACTTTTAGGGGTAACCGTCTTTATGGGGCAGTGGTTAGTGAGTTTGTTCACTACCTCTTGAGCACTGGTTATCCCCTTTGCTTCTATCCTGAGGGTGGGCGCAGCAGGACTGGGTATCTTCTGTCACCAAAAGTGGGCATCCTTAACATGGTATTGGAGGCTTGTCGCAAACGAACACTCAAGCCCGTTCTCCTTGTTCCCATCTACGTTGGCTATGACCGAGTCATGGAAGCAGGCAGCTATCAAAAAGAATTGCGAGGAAACTCAAAAAAACGTGAGTCTTTTTCAGGATTGATTAAAGCCACCAAATTGATTCGTTCATCTTCTGGAAAAGCATATATAGGATTTGGAGAACCTCTTCAGGTCGATACCTATCTGGACAAAAAATACCCTGATTGGAGAACTAGCGAACCACTGAAAAGCGATATGCTGAAACAAATTTCTGAAGAGATGATGAAAAGAACTAACAGCGCTGCAGTGGTTTCTCCCGTTTCCCTGATTGGACTAATTTTGCAAGCCAGCCCTAAAAAGGCATTAAGCGAATCAGATCTATTACAAGTAACAAGAATTTTTGTCAGACTAGGCTCAAGTTCACCTCTTGGGTCGTATGTACACTTTCCAGATACTACAAACCTTCTAGATGATATTAAGCACATTGAAGAGTTATCGCATATCATTAGATTTCGGCATCAAGATGATGATGTTATCTATCTTAACAAACGCAACAATACCATCTTAGATTACTATCGTAACAATATTGTTCATCTCTTCTTTTTACCATCCATGATCTGCCACTTTTTAGTGAATGCCGACTCTATCAAAAAAGAACAAATTCTTCAGTGCTGCAACCTAATGTATAAGTTCATCTATAGATCTTACTACCTCCCTTGGACCGAAGACCAATGCAAAGAAATAGCGAATGAAACCTTATCAAAATTAATTAGTCATCAGATATTAGCTTATGATGAGCAATCAGGTTTGGTTTCGTTACCAGAAATGCTTTCTGACGAATATTTAGCTTTTAAGTTACTTGCAGGGGTATCAAGCAACACTATGGAAAAATATGGAATATTTTGTGTATCTCTATCACGATACACTAACCGAGGCTCTGTGTTACTTGCCGACCTGGATACTGAGACCCTTCAAATGTCAAAAAGGATTTCAATATTAAATGGCATGACAAGTAATATTTACTATGACGATAAAAGTTACAAACACTTTCAAGAAACTCTAAAGCAATTGCAGATGATTAGTTCTGAATCAGGAAATTCGCGAAAAATCATCATCCATGAAACATTTAAGAGACTTAGTGATATAACGCCTAATCTCATAAGTCCTGCCCTCCATAAATGCATCATGAAAGTCCCCATAACGAAAATTGCACCAGACTCTATTCGGGAGAAGAAGGAATACCATGAAAAATTGGCGTCACAGTAAATTAGACAAACTAGCAAAACGAGAAAAATTCAGAAAATCAAAAACTAAGATCCAAGATGAGGACAACACCTTAGAGTCTGAGTTTATCAGAGAAGAAAAAACCTGGGATAAATTTTACAAAGAGGGACTCTTTGCAGCAAGGATAGTTGAAGTTCACAAAAGGTATGCTTTTGTTTCTACAGAACCAAGCCCCATGAACATTAAGACTGACGATGTATGGCTTGCAAGTATTGCTCGCAAGTATACTCAAGCGCAAAGGAAGGAACGTAATTTTTTTGCAGTGGGAGACAAGGTCCTTTGTCGGCCTGGAAGTCAGGAAGGATCTGAAATCTCTGATGACCTTCCATCGTGCATCATCGAACACAGAGCTCCAAGGTCAAGTAAAATTGCTCGGCTTGACCCCATGACCACCGAACGAGAACATGTTTTAGCAAGCAACTTATCCCAGCTTATCATTGTTGCTAGCTTTGTCTACCCGAAGGTTAAATGGGGACTCGTCGATCGTTACCTAATTCTGGCTGAAGAGCAAGGAATCAAAGCAAGTATTATTCTCAACAAAAAAGATCTTCTACGAGAACAGAAGCCTGCATTTGTAAAGGAATGTCAGGACTATATAGGCTTGTATTCACAGTTGGGTTATAAAGTTCTAAGCACCTGCGCTGAAAACCCAACGCATGCAGAAAAAAAGGAAATCCAGGATCTTTTTCATGACACTATAAGTATGGTCACAGGGCATTCAGGAGTTGGGAAATCTTCTCTTGTCAATCTCCTTCGTCCGGAAATAAACCAAGAGGTAGAATCTGAAGATATACTTACTAAGGGGCGCCACACCACCACTTATGCAAGCTTTATCAAACTAGGTACAGGTGGTTATGTCATTGACACCCCAGGGATTAGAAGCTTTCTACTTGAAACCCGCAGCCCCATTGATCTAAGCTGGAGTTTTGTTGAGATGCGTCCCTTCATAAATAAGTGCAAGTACAGAGAGTGCAAGCATCTCGAAGAACCTAGCTGCGCTGTCACTACTGCAGTGAAAGATGGACTTATTTCCGAGTGGCGATACAAGTCTTATATAGCTATCCTAACTGGGGCAAGTGGGCGTGAGGGTCGATTAAGAGACATTGATATTTAAAAAACTTCCAAGGAGATTGCAATGGCCTACAGTTTTTTAGAAGATGAAGAGCTAAAAATGCTCAGAGAATCCATTCGAAAATTCGCAAAAACAGAAATTAGCCCTATTGCAACACAGCTTGATAAAGAAGAAGAATTTTCTCCATCACTCACAAAAAAAATGGGGGAATTAGGCTTATTTGGAACTATAGTAGACACCAAATATGGTGGTCAAGGCATGGACTACTTAAGCTATATTATAGCGGTAGAAGAACTTGCAAAAATTGATGGTTCTCAAGCAGCAACAATTGCAGCTCACAACAGCTTAGGGGCTGCTCCACTCTATTATTATGGAAACGAAGAGCAAAAAAAAGAGTACCTTCCTGCTCTCTGTGATGGCTCTGGATTATGGGCCTTTGGCTTAACCGAAGCAGGAGCCGGGAGCGACGCTCAAGCTAGCAAAACTACGGCCAAATTCGACACTGCTAAAAATGAATGGGTTATCAATGGTTCAAAGTTATGGATTACAAACAGTGCCTGCGATCTCACAAAAGGCATTACCGTCCAAGCGGTAACAGGCAAAAGATCTGATGGCAAAGTCGAGCTTAGCTGCTTCCTAGTCCCAGCAGCCACTGAAGGCTTAATTCGCAAAGCAATGAAAGATAAAATGATGTGGCGCTCCTCTAACACAGGCGAGCTTTATTTCGAGAATGTAAGGGTTAAACAAAAACAAATGCTAGGGAAGCAGGGTGATGGATTTAAAATCATGATGGAAACCCTAGATAATGGACGTTTATCTATTGGTGCGATGGGACTTGGCTTAGCTAAGGGAGCCTTAGAGTTGAGCCTTGCATATGCAAAAGAACGCGAAACTTTTGGCAAGCCTCTAGCTAAGCATCAAGCAGTGGCATTTAAACTTGCTGAAATGGCGACACGAATTGAAGCCGCAGAAAATTTACTATACAAGGCATGCTGGCTCAAACAAAACCATAGACCATTCCAAAAAGAGGCTGCTATGGCAAAATTATATTGCTCTGAGGTAGCAGAATACTGTGCCCGCGAAGGACAACAGACTTTCGGAGGTTATGGGTTAATGAAAGAGTATCCAATTGAACGGCACTATCGTGATGCTGCGCTTCTAAGAATCGGGGAAGGAACCAGTGAAATCCAAAGGCTAGTAATCTCACGGTATATTGGTTGTTAACTAATGAATTTTAAACTTATAATCGTTAACACTTTAATGTTACTGACCACAGCACTTAGCTCGTGCGTTCCCACATTTTTTTTCCAGGAACCTAGTTATGATACCAGCAAAATAACGTTTCAAAACCTTTCTCTTTTTAACCAAAGAGAAGCCCCTACAGATAAACCTCACTGGAAAGGTAACTGGATTTTTCGAAGGGAAAGGCTAGCCTCAATAGATCAAACCTTAAGAGAAGCAAAGCCGGATATTTTAATCCTACAAGAAGTGATGGCTAAACAAAATAGTCCATACGACTCCGACCAGTATATATTGGGCGCTGGAGCTCTCTTAGGTTACGATTGGCAAAATGTTCAAATCGAAACCTATCAAGATACCCATGAAGTGGAATCTTTGTCAGTAGTTTCAGGTCTTCCTGTTTATAAGGATCCGTACGAAGACGAACGCAAAAGGATGTGGCCTCTTGGCCATGGCAGTTTTTTAGCCGCTTTCATTGTAACGATGGAAAACCAAGAAATTGCAATCTTTAATTTAAAGATTTCAGAACAAGTTGCAGGCCAGGGTATTTGGTATCAATATATTGAAGATAGGATTAAAGAGTATATTAGTCGCTATAAGTTATGCCCTAAGCGAATTGTTGTATCTGGTAGTTTCGAAAGCCCGGTTAACCAAGAAGATTATCAAACAATGCTCGAGAATTTACAATTGAGTGATTCCTCACTAGGTTTCTGTGAGCAAGAAAACAACTGCTACACACAAACAACTGAAAATCCTATTTTCAAGTTAAGCAGAGGAGATGCGAGACCTCGAAGAGTGAGCAGGATCTTAACTCACAAAAGTTCTTTAGTCTACTCCAGTAATCGGAATTTCAATTCTCCTAATTGGCAACAACAATTCATAAAATTTTTTACCGAAAGAAAGATAAATCCTACCCAAAATTATGGTTGGATCAGTTCAATACGCTTTGGTCGCTGTAGAGGTAGCTATACCCCTCAATAAACAATTTATGAATCTACAATAAATTTGCTGATAATATCACGTAATATCGGCTCACTTACTGGTTTTTTCATCCATCCTTTTACGCCACTATTTTTAGCTTCTTCCATTAACTCTTGACTACAGTCTTCAGTTGTCAACATCACGATAGGAATTCTTGAAGAATCGCAATCATTATTGCTAGATATCAACTTAGCCATTGTTAAACCATTCATATCAGGCATATGAAAATCAGAAATTATCAGTTGACAATCTTTGCTTTCGCGAAGGGCCTTAATCCCTTCCGAACCCGAGGGAGAAGTAATCACTTCATGTCCCATACACTCCAATGTATACGAAATTCCTTGCCTAATGACCTTAGAATCGTCTACCAAAAGAATCTTAGCCATTTTTTTCCTTTGTGCAGCAATAAATAGGCTTTATAGAAGCCTTTACCTAAGTGAATGCTAACTCAACAATCAACTTTCAAGAATTTATGATCAGTCATGATACATATTTTTAACTGATTATTTAGTTTTAATCTACTACAATACACAAATCATGGATGGCGGATTGCTAGATTAAGTGCAGAAGAAAAAATTCCATCGCTTCGGAAGGCGGATTTAGTTTAGTCTATGAGGCTAATCTGCTTGCAAGAAAGGGGTATTTATGTCTGCCAATCTCACTTATGAGCAAAGGTATGAGAT
>JBGCDR010000301.1:0-17217 GCA_045105515.1 Oligoflexales bacterium | reverse complement strand
ACTTAAGATTTTTCTCTTATTAGCTCTTAAACACATCTTAGGAAGGGGAATTTTGATGAAAATATTTTTTTCAAGCACAAATTTGTTTTGAATTCTGGACGGCAAGATTATTTTTGCATTTTCTTATTGAATTCAAGATTTTCTAAATAGGTCTGCATTATCTGGTCCAGTAAGTTTCTTAGGTATTCTATTTCTTTTTCTAGTTCTACAACTACCTTATCTTTGATTCTGGTTCCATATAATAATTCTTTATTGTGCATAAAATGTACATACATATTATCGTTCTCGATACTGCTTGAAAACGGTCTTTTTATTTTTCGTCCGATACCAGCAAATATAAATCTCTTTTTGTTATCTTCTTTTACTAATTCAACTCTGGGAAAACTATCTAAATATTTTGAAAATTCGATCAATTTGTACTTTGTTATAGCTATATTTTTAATCGCATAGAAACTATATACATACTTTCTTTCTATACCATCTATAATCATAAAATGATCATTGCCAATAGGTTTATGATAGATCTTTTTGAAACTTCCGATGAAATTAGTGGTGTTGTCAAAATCAGAGTATGATAATTCGTTATAATCTAAGTCTGAAAGAAATTTCAAATGGTATGGGACAGATTTTGAATTCCAAACAAAGCTGATCTCAGCTTCAGGATTTTCCACTGAGTGGTTAACTAAAAACATCGAGTCAATTGCTGGTAAATTAAAAAATTTGGTTTTTGATAGTAAAACAGGAGCATATAAATTGAATAGTAAAATTGCAGCAAATGATCTAAAAAATTTCATAACTCTATCCTTAATTATCATAAGCATTAAATCAGTCTTTGATGCTATGAGCTTATAGCTGAGCCAGTATTTGTTTTTTCAATTCAATCAAGTTTTGCGGCAATATAATATTTATTTTATAGATATACAAGCAATTTGTATTTACTTGTTATAATTAAGTAGCTTAGATTGTTTTTTGAAAAAATAAGGCATGATTCCGTATAATTAGTATTCTCATTCGCTAATCACATATAAGTGATGTATTTTACTGCTTAAAATCTAGAAAAGAGAAGGTTTATATACCCTGAGAACATTGGTAAGCCCAAGTATCGTCTCCGTATATCTCTAATGAAAACGTCTCGTAAGATAGCTCACAACGAAATGAATGTCCGTTGCTACAATCCTCTTGGCTCCAGACTCCCTTAACGCTTGTGCAGGCGTTCGCAGCATTTCCTAAGTTGCTAAGGTCGAAGGAGGATATAAACTTTCCACAAGCTTGTGAATCATCTCGAGTAAATTTACAAAAGAATTTATTCTTTTTAGAGCTAGAGGCTAAGGAAAAATGGTCAGGTATCACCCCAGTTTCAATGAGTGCTACATCAACTCCAAGCGCAATAGCAGCGATAGTAGCTATACCTACTGCACCTGCAGCGGATCTGTTGCGCACTAGGTGAGGATTTCTATATCCTGGCTTCCCACCATTATAGGATAAAGAACTTCGATACCAATATTTAAATCTATCCATTCTACCTGCACTTAAGATTGTTTTTGGTTTTAAACGTAAGTTCGAATTATCTGGGAATTGTGCATTGAACGAAGATAAAGCATCATCAATTTTAGCCATTGCATTGAAAGCATTCCCTACATCGGGTGGGAGGAGCTTTTGATCAGAAATAATTTTCATAGCTCTATCATCGAAATAAGAGTTTGCACTTTTAGCTCCGCTGAAACTTGGATTTGTTTCATTGATTGGATTAGCATCGTTGAGAATCTTAAGTTTTTGAGTTACTAGTTGCTTGCGTATATTCTCATTTTTAGGATTACTAATGATGGATTTTTCAAGTTCAGGGATTGGTTTCAATTCAGAGTTAAAAAAAGAAATAGGTAGTTCTTTAGTTTCGGCAGCTTTTTCGTAAGCTGCTGCAGCTTCGTGATCAACTTGTGCTAATATTTTTGCTTGTTCAAATTGGTTTTGAAGTTTGTTCTTCTTACTGGCGAATTCTTTATATACTTTTTCGCTGGTGCGATGAAAGTGATCTAAAGCATCCATAAGCTTATCTACAGAGCCATCTATTTTGGAAAAATAGCTGAGACCGACTCGCGGAGCTTGGTTGAGCTGAGAAACTCGCCCCCAATCATAGAAAAACACGGTATAACTACGATCTGTTATTTCTATATTATAATTTCCTGGATGTGGATCAGAATGTATCACTCCTCCAGTGAGGATTGCATTTTGAAGAAAATCATGAGCTTCTTTAAGAGCATTACGTAGTTTTTTCTTTTGACTATCATTGAGCTTACCTTTTTCTAATTCCTTAAGCCAGAATTTGGCGCTTTGGCCGCGAGCTTCAGTCATTGCAAATGCCCTGTCTGTTGTTTTTCCAACTATGCGGACGCTTTGTACTTTTCCTCGTTTTAATGCTTGGGCTTTTCGGACATTGTTAACTTCATTCTTGAAGTTTGTTTCTCCACGCATATGAACTAGAACACCGCGAACATGCTGGGCTTGTTGTGATACATCATCCTTCAAAGATCTTGTGATTCTTGCTATGCCTTTTTCAATCTCTGACTCTACATTGGGTCTTAGAATTTTAACTCGAATAACTTCCTGAGTTTTGTTATTTGGAATTAAGCGTATAACTTCGGCGATTGATCCAGCTGTCCGGCCACTTTTGTCCCAAGTATATTCAGAACTCCAATTATCCCCTAAAAGCAGCTTGAGATGATTATCAACATATCCTCCTTTTTTTCCGCCATCGATGGGAGGAAGTGCATCTTGAAAGGTTTTAAATTCATTTTCCAAACTGCGTCCATATCTAATCTTTTGGTATATTATTTTTTCATCAGTATCGCGCACCAATTCTATTGAAGTCATTTTCCCATCTTTGGTCTTTAATCTGTTCGTTTTTTTATTATAAGTTATCTCTCTTGTCGCAAGCTCTTGGCCTATTTGTTGGATAAATTTGATGGTGATGGGGTCTAGGGTTTTAAGGAAATTCACGAAAGTGTGTAGGTCTGCATTTTTTTTCTGTAGATCTAATAAATTACTTGCCATATTTCTAGCGCTTTGATTATCCATTTCTTCAATTCGCGCAAACATAGATTCATATACAATTTTAGTCGCAATGTTATTAAATACCTTGGTACGTTCAGACTGGTATTCGATATGGTAGGGGGGCTTTCCTGTACGCTTCCACCAAATATTGTAAAAAGTTTGTTCAAAAAAAAATGAAAGGTCATCACCAAATGAATAAGGTTTCTCACCTTGAGTTATAGCACCCCAAACCGGATAGTAAGTCCCAATTCTTTCAGTAGCCGCATTCAGGGACTTGGAAGTCAAACCATCAAAATTAGACCAATCTTTTTTCAAGAAAGTTTGGTAATCATCTGTTTTTTGGAATACTTCTATTGCTTTTTGACGTTGTGATTCATCTGGTAAAATTAGAATTTCGCGCATTTTATTGACTGCCTTTGTATAATCGCCATCATCAATTAATTCCAAACCCTGATTTCTTGAGTTTGGAGAATTAGGCTTAGAACCTTCTGACTTGTTTGGAACCTCTTGATGTTTACAGGTAATAATGCTGAAAATGATGATAACACTAGCAGAAATCAAGGTGAGCTTTGGGCTGTAGTTTGCTGATTTCATTTTATTTTTCCTTGAAATTTGAAGTAGATTATTTGGTTTTTTGTAGAATATTATCTGTAGACTTTTATCTCAACGCGACGGTTGCTTTGTCTTCCTTGGAAGGTGCTGTTATCTGCAATGGGTACTGACTCACCCTTGCCTAGCACTTTTATCGAATTTTTATTGATATTAAAGTGTTTTATGAGATGGGCCCCGACATTTATTGCTCTTTCTTTACTGAGCCTTAAGTTATATTCGTTGCTACCTAGAGAATCAGTATGTCCCTCAATTACTATTTTTTTGTAGCCAGTTGAAATTAAGTGCTCACCAATTTTGTTAATCTCAGCAAGAGACCTTTCTCCAATCCTGGTAGCTGAATTTAACTCAAATTCTACGTTTTCAAGGACAAATAGACTTGGTTCTTGGCTCAATACTGGTTCATCTTTAGGTGGCTCAAGATAGGTGACATTTGGGGTTATGATCTTAACGACTCTCTTTTTGTCTCTTTTTCTTTTACGACGCCTGCCTTTCCATAGTGGGCCTACTGTCCAGTTAATTCCAGTATAAATACGATAGTCGGGGGAAGTGGCATTTTTTTCCAGATAGGTACTTGCTCCGCCATGAATGGCAAGATTATGGCTATAGAGGTATTTGACGCCAAATAATGCTTCTGAAGAGGTCATATGGCGTTTGGTTGCTTTTGAGTCAGGTTCATTAGCAGGCTGAGCTCCATAAATTTCAAAAATTAACTGAGTATCTAAACCGCTGATAAGGCGGGATATTGCCATGCTATAGAGGTATTGATCTTTTAAGGGCTCTACTGGAACTTCTTCAAATTTCTCCCCAGTATTTCGAACCCGGTAACCTAGGTTGAATCCAAATGCAAATTTTCTTATACTCCAGTCGCCAACAAGTTCCGTATTATAAATTGGTCCACCTTCTTTTCCTAAATAAGGATTGTTCTCAATGGTATTGATATTTGCACTGAGCACGAGTGCTAAGCCCCCTTGGCTGTCACCCATAAAGCGAAATTTAGTATTTATTCTGACCTCATTTAAGCCAGTTTTGGTAAATTGTATTCTTGTATTATTTTCTTCGACTCGTTGACTTAAGGTTGCTGGTAAATTTAGTCCTATATCCCAATTATTCGTAAGTCCGAGTCCAATATTAATATCCATGCTCGACAAGCTATTGCGTACTGAACCGCGTTCTATTGCTTCGCTTTCCACAAATTCATAGAGGGGATTGACAGCATAATTCAAAAATGCTCCTAGATTTAATACCCCAGGTGCAATTGGTTCCGATGATTGAACGGTAACAAAATCGATCCCATTGGAAGTCGGATTAAAATTATGGAAATCAGTTCCGACTGCATTTCCTAGGGCAATATTTGAAAAGAGGAAGGGAAGATTACTAATCCAAAAGAACAATAAATACTTATGAATTTGTTTTATCATAAATTAATTCAGTAGCAACTAATCTTAGTCGTTTATCGCCTTAATTGGGATTCAGCACAAATGTCTATTATTTAGGATACACCCTTCAATGGATAAAAACAAAATGCTGTCAATATAGGCTGACAGGCAGGAAAAGTAAGTAAGAGATCAATGCAAAGCCTGAACAAAAAATTGTCCATATCAATACTGTTTTGTTAAAAATCTTTGCTTTCCCTCTTTTTAAGTTTTTAGCAAAACTAAGAGCCTTATATTTAATGAAAACCATAACACGTCCATTTTTCTAAAATAGATTAGTAGTGCTCTCGTTCTGATTGAGAAATGACTTTATGTCTCATATACAATTCGGAATAAAAATAAAACGGGATGAGAAAAACTATATAATAGCCTGTTATTATTGGAATTTAATCCAAATTGTAAAAAGCGCCAAATGTGTATTTTTAAGGTGCTAATAATATCTATTTTGTTGGGGAGCTGGGAAGCTTACCTTATATTCCTTTTATGATTCAAAAGTACGTTAAAAAATACAACTATATAGGTTTTAAATTTTTATTGGTGTTTGATACACATGTGCTTAGATAAAAGTGCCATGTGAATGGTCTCATTTTATGGTTATTTGCAAATATGAGTAGAGTGACACGATGAAAGACCAAATAAATGTGCATTTGTTAGTGGTGCTGGTCGTATGCTTAATATTGCTAAATCTAGTGATGAAGGCGACGAAATGTTTTTGAAGAGATTTCCTTATCTTGGTGTTATGAGCTAATTTGTTGAAGTTATGTGTAAAATTATGCGTTGCTAAGTGCTGAAACATATTAAAAGTTGTCGATTGTGATTTGTAATTGGGGGATTTGGGAATGGGAAAGAGATACACAAACATTCTGATTGCATTAGAACTCACCGGTGGATTTGATGAAGAGATTTTACACAAAGTTTCGGATATGACGAAATCTTACCAGGGACATCTGCACCTGGTTCATATTATTGAGCCTGTTCATACGCCACCACCTTTTTTAGATGTTGCCGAAAACTATGAAGCTGATGTCAGGAAAAAGATGACTGAATTGGGTACAAAGTTTGAAATACCCAAGGAAAATCAATTTGTAAAAGTTGCTAACATTGAAGACGAGATCTTTGATCTGATTAAGCTTATAAAAGCCGATTTATTGGTCGTGGGTAATCATGGTAGGCATGGAATACAGTCATTATTTAAACGCAATCACACGGCAAGTCTGATGCGAAATGCGGAGTGTGATATTCTTGCTATAAAGGCGGCTATGTAGAGCATAGAACCCCAATCCGAAATTTAAAGGGCATCCCCAAAGCCTTTATTACGCTTATTCTTTTACAAAATTTTTAATAATGCTACAATCCGCCTGCTAAGTAAATAAGTCCTTATAAGAATTGTTTGAGAATAGTTTCAAATAATCAAATTGTCTGGAATAAATTTATGATGAAGAATATTTTTTTCAAAATCTTATTTTTTTATATTTCCCTATTTAGTTTAGGTTTCCAGGCCTTTTCTGCTGAATGTACTAGTAGCTGGATAGAAGTTTTTGAGCAGTCAAATCTTCGGAAGAGTGATGCGCTATTTAGTCAAATTTTAGCTAATATACACTTCGAAAAAAGAAATATTTTGACACAAGTTTCTTCAGGTTCGAACACGAATGAAAAAGAAGATGTGCTCCGTGAAACGATTCACGAATTCGAAATAGAGGGAATCTTCCCGGATGTTGCAGATGCCACTGACCCTCTATTTGAGGCCGATAAAATTCGAAAGGATATCCTTGAGAATTTCTACGAAAAAAGTCAGTTGGATGATGAAACTATCTTTATCGATTTTGTTGCTGCATTATTTCGCAAGCTAAATTTAGGAAATATCTGGACGGAATAAGATTGGAATAGAGAAGCTTCCTTAAATTCTCTACCGATGGGTGCTCTTTGAGTGTATCATCTAGCTACTTTTTTTCTGACCAGCTATCTCTCAAAGTCACTGAACGGTTGAAAATCAGATTCTCCTTAGTACTTTCAGGATCTAAGCAAAAGTATCCCTGACGTTCAAACTGATAGTTATGAAGAGGTTTGGCTTTTTGTAAACTTGGTTCAAGCTGACATGAAGTCAAAGTAGTCAGAGACTCCGGGTTCAGCTTGTTCAGAAAAGACTCCCCCTCTTTCTCTTTCTCAGTTGGATTTGCACAACTGAATAAGCGGTCGTAAAGTTTTATCGTAGCTGGGATGCTATGGTTTGCGGATACCCAATGAATGATCCCTTTTACTTTGCGTCCTTCTGGCTTTTTACCAAGGGTTGCTGGGTCATATGAGCATCTGATCTCGATGATTGCTCCGGTTTTTTCGTCTTTAAGCAGCGATTCACATTTGACTACATAGGAATAGCGTAATCGTACTTCTTTACCAGGAGAGAGTCTGTGGTATTTAGGGGGAGGGTTTTCCATGAAGTCATCTTGTTCGATGTAGATTTCACGGGAAAAAGGAATTTGTCTTTTGCCCATCTCCTCATCTTTTGGGTGATTTGCTACGTCGCGAAACTCTTCTTGCCCTTCGGGATAATTCTCGATGACTAATTTCAATGGATGTAGGACTCCCATGGCTCTTGGGGCGCGACTATTTAAGTCTTCTCTTAAGCTGTCTTCTAAGATTCCAAAGTCGATGACAGTCTCTTTTTTGCTAACTCCTATGCGCTCACAGAATGCTCGGATCGATGCGGGTGTATAGCCCCTACGTTTAAATCCAACAATAGTAGGCATACGTGGATCATCCCAGTCATTTACATGAGCTTTGTCAACCAGCTCTTTGAGTTTTCTTTTACTGGTGATGGTGTAGTTTAAATTTAACCGTGCAAATTCGTACTGATGAGGTCTGGGCTCTTCGGTGAGTTGCTCCAAAAACCAGTCATAGAGGGGACGGTGATCTTGAAACTCCAAAGTGCATAAGGAATGACTGATTCTTTCAATATAGTCAGACAGGCAATGAGCAAAGTCATACATGGGATAAATACACCACTTGTTTCCCGTGCGGTGATGTCTCACCTTTCTGATCCGGTAGATTGTGGGGTCACGCATATTCATATTGCCACTGCTCATATCTATTTTTGCTCTAAGAACCCGGCTTCCTTCATCAAAGTCGCCATTCTTCATTTGGGTGAATAGGTCTAAGTTTTCTTCGATGCTGCGATTGCGGTAAGGGCTATCCTTACCAGCTTCTGTTAAAGTTCCACGGTATTTACGGGTATCTTCCGGGCTAAGTTCACAGATATAGGCCTTTCCCTTTTTAATAAGTTCTACCGCATAATTGTAAAACTGTTCATAGTAGTCAGAGGCATTGCGAAGTTCTCCTGACCATGAAAATCCCAACCACTCTACATCGCGCTTAATAGACTCCATGTATTCAGTGTCTTCTTTAGTGGGGTTCGTATCATCAAAGCGTAAATTACATTGACCACCCGTATAATCCTGTGCGATACCAAAATTCAAGCAGATAGCTTTCGCATGACCAATGTGGAGGTAACCGTTGGGCTCTGGGGGGAATCTAGTTTGGACTTTTCCTCCATAGCATCCATTTTTTAAGTCTTCGTCTATTATATTTCTAATGAAATTACTTGGGCTTGTGTTTTCCTCATTGGCCATAAACCTACGCTCGTCCTACAAAATGGGTTGATCACAGCCTAAACGGCTTTGCAAAGGGCTAAATTATCATAGCTTCGTTATTTTGCAAGTATGATGGCCTTGTATCTTGCCCACCAGTTTAGAGATGACAAATTCCTTGATTTAGGAGAATACATGGAAAAGCAAAGTTCCGACTCAGTTCTTTATGTTTTGGCTACACCTATTGGTAATTTAGGGGATCTGAGTGAACGGGCTAAGCGAATTTTAGCAGAAGTTGATATTATTGCGGCTGAAGATACTCGTCATACAGCGTCTTTACTCTCCATGTTGCAGCTCCCTGGAAAAAAGCTGGTAAGTTACTATGATCAAGTTGAAGAAAAACGCTCTGATGAGCTGGTCAAACTATTGCTAGAGGGTCCCTTGCAGGTAGCATTAGTAAGCGATGCCGGAACTCCTTGTATTTCAGACCCAGGATACCGCTTAGTTGCTAAATCCAAGGAAGCAGGTATCAAAGTGGTACCTATTCCTGGGGCCTGCGCGTTCACCAGCCTTGTCTCAAGCTCTGGTTTGCCTTGCAATCGGTTTGCATTTATAGGCTTCCTGCCAGCTAAGAAAGTAAGTTTAGACAGGGAGATTAATTCATGGCAATCATGGGGCATGTCAGTGGTATGTTATGAATCTCCAAGGCGAGTCCAGGTTAGTTTGGAAGCAATTGCAAAGCACTATCCTTATGCTCGCATCTCAATTGGACGAGAACTTACTAAAATTCACGAAGAAATTTGTACCTTGGACATCGCTTCTGCGATAAATTGGGCAAGGGAGCATAAAAATCTAAAAGGAGAGCTGGTGGTGATGGTTGACCCAGCTATTCAGAAGATTTCACAAGAGGAACTAATTGGGCAAATAAGCCTTGAAACACAAACTCTATTGAATGAACAGCCTGGATTAAGTCACAAGGACTTGATGCTAAGATTTAATGATTATGGACTCGGTAAAAAAGAACTCTACCGCTTATTGCTTGCGTTAAAAAACAAATCTTAAATAATCTGCTGTCCATGATAGAGGCAACATTTTTGATTTAGATATTTCTCTATGAAAATTAAAATGGTCCCAGTCTTTATTTTGATACCCACCTTTCCTTTGCTCCAGATGTAGTGAGGGTTTCGCAACTTGAAACAGTCCCTTGTTTTCGGCAAGAAACGTCTAAAAAACACTGATGAGAAAAATCAATAGTAAAAGTATTTCCATAGCTATGAGTAAGATCTTATATAAATTTTGTGGTTCATAAGAAAGCATATTCAATAGCAAGTAAATATGGCTAAATTATAGGTTTTAGTCGGTATTAGCCTCAGGAAATGGGGAGCTAAAGTATTCATAAAAACGAGCTGTTAAAAATCTAATTACACCAATTTTTGGAATTTGCCGATTCCGTCTTCATACACAGCAAGTTAGGGCATGAAATGCGTCTCAGTATTTTTTTAGTATTATTATTTGCATTAGGTTGTGGCAAGAAGGCCTCTACCACCAATGCAAATTTAGCGTCAGAAGGGGCTGATGGCTACCGCAGTCTGGAAGCGGAAAAAGCTCCAGATGAGGAGGAAGATATTATTGCTGAAATTCCTGCTGTGATTTCAGGAGCTCATTTAACTTGCACCCCTAGGAAATCCTATTCTGCTTCCGGTGTAAGCGTATTAAGCTGTGCTTTTTCTTTGGAGCAAGCAGATTCTTTGCAAAATCTTGACCCAAATACAAAACTAGAGATGATGATTGACGATCAATTGATCGTGCTTGAGGTAGCAAAACTAATCGCTCCTGATGGCGCTAAAAAGGGTTTTCTTGTCTTGGAGATCGAAAGTTCTGATCTCCAAATTATGCAAGAAAAAGTAAAAGAAGATGAGGCATCTGGTGAAGAACCACAAGCAATTACCATAAAAGATACTAATGAGGTTTTAATTGAGCATATATCTAGAGAAAGTGGCGGATTTCAGATACTCAGTGAAGAATATATTGAGACTGAAGTAGAAGTAGAAGTAGAAGAGTCTGAAGGATCAAGCGAGTTGCTTGTAGAATCTGATGAAAGTGAACAAGTCTTAGAACCAGAAGAAGCTTCAGAGTCAATTGCCGAAAGTATGCCTGATGCTGAAGAAGAGCTTCTTATGGAAGAACCCCAATCTCAAGCAGTGGAAGCTGAAGAGATGGCTAAGCCAAAGAGCATTGAAATAGAAGCAATGGATGTTGAAAGCAAAGAAGTTCCAATCAACCTTGTCTCAAATGGTTCATTTGAGCTAGATTCTTTTGTAAACAGAAAAAAAGCTGGTAAAGGCTTTTATGAATATTTTGAAGATGGGCTTATTGATTGGGAAAAGGCCGTAGGTACTGTGGTTGAGCTTCATAACAACTTTTTTGGTTGGACTGCAGCAGAAGGCAATGGTGAGCAGTGGGTAGAACTTTGTTCAAACTTAAATTCTGGTATTAAACAAGAAATCAGTACTATACCAGGAGAAGTCTATATTTTGAGATTTTTCTTTGGAGCAAGACCATTTACTAGAACCAGTCAAAACCACTTAAAAGTAGAAGTTGGTGGATCTGAAATATTTGACATGAAAAAATCTGGTTTTAAAAAATTATCAAATCCAAATTGGAAAGAATATACAGTTGAATTTGTTGCCGAAGAGACTGAGACAAGTTTAATGTTTTATTCAGAGGGATGTACCTCCAATTATGGAACTTTCATCGACCAGATTAGTGTAATGAGATCAATCCTGTAATTTTATTTACTCCGAATATCAGCGTCAATTTTAGGCAGGTTCAATATGTTGCGTTCTATATTTGCGCAAATCTGGCTAAGTGGTAGATGGCTGAGGTTCTTTTGAGCAAAGGGATTTTGTAACTCTATGCCAATTTGATCGAGGGAGAGCAGGGGATAGGCAGTCAAGATCATAATAATTGGAGCAAGCCAAGGAACCTTGGTGCCTAAAGCGAACGGCAACAATAAAAGGAACAAAAAGATAAAACGCCTGGTTTTAATAGCTAAGACTAGAGGGATAGGAGTGCTTCTAATACGTTCACATCCTCCTATGGCATCGATTAACAATGCTCTTTCTCTCTCGGCTCTTTGAAATGCAAAGTCGTCAAGTCCTTGGGAGCGTAAAGATTTTAGTAGCCCTGCTATTGCTGTTCCGACATAGAACGGCATGTGTCCTGATTCAGTGAGTTTATTGGTTTCATCAATCCCAATATGTTTTTTTGCAATCTCTACTTTATTTTCTCCCCGTAGATGTTGACGCATTGTATAGGGCCAGATTGCTATCCAATTGAGTAAGGGTGCGATGTATGGATTATTTCTTTCGCTATATTGTTGGGCAATGATAGCTAGGTTGCGGCTTTGGTTGACAATGCTTCCCCAAATTTTCCTTGCTTCCCACCAACGTTGCATACCTGCATTGACCCTAGCTACTAGAAGCAAACCAAGAACCACACCTGAATATTCAAAGGGTTCGATTGCAAGAGTAATATCCGGGAATTTGTACGTTAAAATAACGATGCAGCAGGAGTAAGCACTCGCAGTAAGAACTCTTGGTAAAATTTTTGGAGTGATCGATCCATTCCAAGCTAAGGCCGTTTTTAAAAAATTTCGGTCTTCAGCCTGATTACTGATTTTAGCTTCAACTACCGCGGCAGGGGTATGAATTTTACTAATTGAAGTGGTGCTTGCCATAGAATACCTTTCTCAAGTGATTCGCACTTTCAAAACTTAAAGCGTCTAGCTTTCAGTTGCAAGTCAGGATCTTACCACTAAAGATTTTACCCCATTCACAATATTCCAAAAAGTTAGGCGTGCATTAAAATTGAGGCCAAACTAAGTTGAAATTAATGATTGTTTTTTTATTTTCCCCAATATTTGTATAGGATACCAAGCTCAAGCTTTTTTTCTTTGCTTGGCGTAGAATAAAATAGTAGCCAGCAAAATATGGACGAAAAATCGTGCTATTCCTGCAATAAATTTCCGAGGTATCTTAATTTTCTGATAACAATTGAATTAGGGGAATTTTCGGGGTGCTCTTACTAGGACTTGCCAGGGTATCTAAAGTACAACCTTGTAAGTTTTAGATTCTAAAAAGATATCATAAATATCTTTGTCGAGTTTTCCGCCCTTAACCTCCATATTTATTATATCGAGGGCTCGCTCGTAAGGCATGGCTTTTTTATAAGGTCGGTCCGACGCAGTTAAAGCGTCATAGATATCAGATATGGTCATCATTCTTGATTGAATTGGAATATCTCCCGAAGCTGCACTGGTGGGATAACCAGAACCATCTAATTTCTCATGATGCTTTGCAGCTATTTGCGGAACATTCATTAGTTTTGGACCCCAAGGAATTTTACGCAAAAATTCGTAGGTATGAGTCACATGACTTTGAATTTCTGAAAACTCTTCAGAAGTTAATGAGCCGCGTGATACCGATAGGGCTTTGAGCTCATTCGAAAGTAAAAAAGGACGATCATTTTCAAAGAGATCATTAAAGGTGGAGTTTGCAATATCCCTTAACAATTCGAAACCGCCTTGTTCCAGGACGGTAGGTTGATTAGCTTTACAGATAAACTCAAAGTAAGTGTCTAGTTCTTGAAACTTTTTATCTCGTTCTAGTAAAAAAGTATCTGGCGAGGCACCCATGGGATATTTTTCCGGGTGCTTGGCAAACTCAAGGCAGTTGCGTAAGTATTTAATCTCTACTCCCGCTCTGATAAGGCGGAACCGCTCTTCAATCAGTCGAAACTCATCTGGATATAGTTTTTTTGCTTTGACCAAGACGTGCTCTCGTACTCCTAACTTGCCAAAATCATGAAGGAGTGAGGCATATTCTATTTCACGCATTTGGTCTTCGTTAAAACTTACGTGCTTGAAAACACCTGTATGAGTTTTAGCAACCATTTCTGCTAAATTTAAGGTCAGCTTAGCAACACGGTGAGAATGACCACTAGTGGTTGGATCCCTGAGTTCAATGGCTGTAACTGAGGCATTGACGAAGCTGTCGAATAGATTCTGGATGTCATCCTGCATCTTAGCATTCTCAAGCGCAATACCAGCTTGCTGGGCAACTATTTCTGCATATTCGATTTGTTGATCGGTGAAAGGTTTTGTTTGATCCGCAAAGTCCTCTGGAGAATTTAATTTCTTATCCTTATCTTTTTTGCAATTGATCAGTTGGATGACCCCAATAACCGAATGGGAAATATCAAAAACTGGTGTAGTTAACATGGAATGAGACTCGTAGCCAGTGCGTTTGTCCCACGACCTATCGTGAGTTACACCAAAAGGATTGTCTTGTGGGTTAGGGCTTAATTTATATAAATCCTGAATATTTATAGTTTTTTCATGGATTACTGCATTTCCAACCACTGATTTGTCGTTGATTGGGATTTCAAATTCAGTAAGGTCCTGCGAAATTGAGTCGTTTTGGGTGAAGCGAAATCGTAGTTTTCCATCGCTTACCTTTTTGTCCCCCGGTGTGTCCATAGTATAGATGGAACCTGCATCGGCTCTAGTCACTTCTCTTGCTTTTTTAAGAATTAGATTGAGGAGCTTGGGGATATCTCTCTCGCCGTTTAACTCTCTTGATATCGAGAGGACGTATTTTACTTCTTCTGAAGCCTCAGCGACTTTATTTTTTTCTTCATGAACTTTGTCTAATACAGATTGGAGGTTGTGAAGGGTTGAAATACAAATTTTCAGATTAGTGACCGTTAGAGGAATGCCAAGTTGTTGAGTCATGGCATGGTGATTTCCTTCTGGCATTTGATTGAGTTCTTCGGTTTTACCAACACATACCAAGCAAGTTCCATCTTCAGAAAGACGGTTTAGAAAAGGCTTTATTTTTAAATCATTTAAGAATATTTCTGGACTGATAAATATCTTTACCAAATTTTGTTGTTTCAACTCTATAGAAAAAGTGTCATCGTCGCTAACTGTGTAATTTTGAAAGTCTTCATATGAAGAAAATATTCTTTTTAACTCTGAAAAAGATGAAATGAGTTCTTCATCTTGTTCTTGCTTTAGAGCATGCAATGGTTTGGGCGAAGTGCCATCCATATGTTGCAACCTTATGATTAATGTTCTATTCAATTCTATTTCATTTTATTTGGGTTTGCCAGAAAACCAATGATGACCAGCATTTCTAGGAAAAAAAAGCAGTAGAACAGTGAAAAAAGGTGCTAGCTAGAATTTGAAGTGAGAGATAAAAATTTTTATAAACATAAAAGATACTAGCTTCCTAGGGAAGCTTTGGCGCTAATTTTCTTTTTAACGAACCATAAGCCGACAAAGGAAACTAGGACAATAGCTAGTAGGCTATAAATGCCAATCTGCATTTGGTGCATCTTCTGTTCCAGGAGTTCTAAATTTGAGCCGAAAAAATAACCTACCCAAATCCATGCGGGTACTGAGATCAACGCAGCAAAACCATCTAAACCAATAAATTTCCATACTGGCACCTGGTATATTCCTGCGGTTAAAAATAAAGGCATACGTAAGCCTGGAGCAAACCTCGCAAAAAAGATTACCCTATCTCCATATTTATCAAACCACTGGAGAACTTGCTTTTCACGCTTTTTCGGCATAATTCGATTGAAAAATTTCGTTTCTTTGATTTTAGGTCCCATCTTTCGGCCGATTGTGAAAACAATTCCATCACCAATAAGCACTCCAGCCATAGTTACTAGAACCGTTGTCCCAAAATCAGTTACCCCTCTTGAAGCTAATAAACCTCCGGTAACCAAAACCACGTCCTCAGGCATAGGGAAGCCGAAACCACAGGCAAGTAAAATCAAAAACATAATGATATAACCATAGGTGCCGTAGGGGCTTAGCTGATTCATGAGTTCGATTACTAAAGTCATAGTGTTTTCCAAGTAATTGATTGAATTTAATCAGGGGATAGAATATTACATATGTTAGATCGCTTCGCAATCATTTGTCGGAGTCAATGACTTGAGCCAATTAGGTAAAATTTCCTTTATTTAATATATTTAGGGTCTTAGTTTGTGCAACACCCATTCCTTAATGGAAATAATTCTACCTTGTTTCATCCCCGGCTCCTGGAAATTTATAGTATATTTAATGGGTGAGTTGAACAGTAGTGAACTAGGAGAATACTTAAATTATCTGAGTCTTCGCTGATTGAATTGAACTTGCAGCTAAATTCATGTTATGAAATCTTTTAGATGAAATTACCGCAATTTCTGTATTTGCGAAATCATAGTTTATCTATTTACTTTTCTCTCAAAAATCATAGTACCAAAGGGTAGTATTGATGAAGCAAGACCAATAAAGACCTGACGAGCATTAATATTCTTGCGGCCTGTAAGTTGATTATACTCAAAAGAAACATAATCTGCAGAACTCCATGGACCCATCCAAACCAACCTTGACCATCGTCGAGGTTAATTGAAACTAAATACTTTAATGGCATGTAGATAAAAAGGAGAATCAGAAGGCTTAATCCTTCGAGCCAGGCTATTAGTCTGAACCATTTAAGATTAATGCTGCCATTTTCTTTATATGCTGTTTTTCCAAATTGTACATAAGCTCCTCCCGCAAGTACGAGTATTGCTCCATAATGTAGCAAATTGATAGCATATTCTTTTAGAATCATCCCTGTTAATGCTAGTGCTAAGGAGGTTAAGGCAAAGTTCATGGAGAAGCCTGGTTTTATTCCGCATGCTTGGTGAGCAGCAAAAAAGGTACACGCAATACTAAAAAACTGTCCATATACTACCCAAGTGGACCCAATATTAAATCCTAAAGATTTAATCATTCCGTAACCACCGACCCAAAGAAGAAAAAATCCAATACCCATACCCCAGTTAACTGCTGTCCATTGACTATCATTATTTAAGGGTCTAATAGCCAGCACTCCAAGGGAACCTGAGAACAGTAATAGTCCAATATATTTAACCAGCTTCCAAATAAGCAAGTATTCCATTAATTGATTCCCATTCTTAATCTGCTCATAGTTAAATTTCAAAGATGGTTTTGCCCTTGTCAAAATTAAAGTAAGTGCCACCTTTTAATTTTATTACAATATGGATTAGTTTATTCGTTTAATTCTAAGAATGTCATCGGAGCTTACTACAAAGCTATTGTCAGCTGCATGTAAATCAAAGGTGTTTGAATAATTGGCTCGTGATCGGTATGTACTACTGTTTCTAAGTCTTGCAGCTTTATATTTGGAAGACCCTATAGAAAATACTCCTTCTTCGATCTTTACTTCATAAGTTGATTTCCAATGAACAAAGCTGGCTCTGTCTATATAGTGCCTGATTGGAAACACACCGCCGCCTTTGTATGTAAGGCTTAGATCACTATAATCTTTAGCGAATTTCCCCAGTTTCTCTAAAAAGGCTATAATTGTCGGAAAATCAAAAGATCTTGGGGGTGCCCATGCGCGCGACATGTAAAGAGTCTTATAGTTATGTTATAAGGAAAATCGAGGTAGATTTAGGTTCTAGGGATGATATTC
>JBGCDR010000300.1:0-13612 GCA_045105515.1 Oligoflexales bacterium | reverse complement strand
CAACGCAGCTTCTTCAAAGTTAAGAGTCAGAATTGATAAGCTTCGTGATGAAATAGGTTACGCAGCAGCAGGTCTTTGGAACTATAAAATAACATAAATTAAGCTACCAAAGGGTTTTATCAATTGTTAGACAACTCTAATATAGGAAGATATTAAACTTATTAATTCGGATGAGATAGAAACAGATTCAACTGAAAAAACTGTCGATAGTGTCAATGACAGCAGTATCAATACTGAAACTTAATATTCACTCAAGCTTAATCATTTTTGTATCGCCAACATATGGCTCATATTCAAACCCACTTTTCTTAAGAGTATCTTCTATTTTTTTAATCTGCTCAACGAGAGCAACTAGAGGCTTCATAATATTTTTATAAACAACAGGTCCAATCTTATTTTCTACCAATTCCAATGCCATCATGCTCGCAGCAAGCTTATTGTTGAATTGATGATTATAGGTGACTGCAAGTGCAAGAACCGCATCTTTAGCCTGAGCCTCGGAAAATTGGTCTAATTTATTGCGAAGTTGTACAATCTGCGAAACTTGTCTCGCTAGAGCTTTTAACGTTTTCTTCTGAAATTCATTCAATTTATGAGGCTTGCTGTCAATAGCGCATAGAGTTCCAATTTTATGCCCACCACTAACCTCGATCGGATAGCCGGCATAAAATATTACGTTTGGTGGGCCGGTAACAAGCGGGTTGTCGGAAAATCTTTCATCTTCCCTGCTATCTTCTATCTCAAATAAGTCATTCTGCAAGATTGCATGCGCACAAAAAGCATACTCTCTTGGAGTTTCTGTAGCGTCGATTCCAAACCGTGACTTAAACCACTGGCGATCTCGATCTACTAAACTAACCAGGGATATTTTTGTTTCACAAATTTCTGCGGCGAGCTTTGTGATTGAATCCAGGTTTTTATCAATCTCTGTATCAAGAATTTTCAATTCTTGAAGTTTTTTTATACGTTCTTCTTCGTCAGGTGCTAGAGGTGCGGAAATCATCGCAGATTCTCCTTTTGCATAAATCCACTCAGGTTTAGATTCTATATGAATTAGCTTATCTAGGGAACATCTTAAGGATAACCTTTTAGGGCTTGATCCTTTTTAATTAAATGATTTAAAGAAATTAAATATAAGGTTGAATGAGATGTAAAATGTTAGGATATTGAAAATATGGATTATAAGGAAGGCTATTGTGAAGATTTTAAAATTTCTCATTATTTTAAATTATTGTATTTCATTCAAATTAGCGGCTAAAGAGAGAGAAGTTCATTTCTCACTTGTCAAAAAAGGCAGTGTTCACAGCTTTATTAGCCGATTTGTCAGTACCGATCATCAACTCATTGCAAGCTCGGTTCCAATTAAACAGGCCATTAAGGCGATAAAAATATCAGAACAAGCGAATGAACAACTATTTTTCGTAGAATTGACAACTAGATCAAAAAATAGAATAGAAGGTGAAATCGTTCGTTTTGGCTCCCTAGCAGTTGTAAAAAAGCAAAAGTCTGATTTGCATGAGGGCCACTTTCACAACCTAGCTAACCCTCTTGAATATTGGGAAGCCATTCCACATGGTAAAACTACAACCAAACCAGCATTAAAGCCAAAATATCCTGTCTCAACAAAATCATCTTTTAGCGTACCTAATATCTCTATCGATAATACGTACCTTATAAGCAAACTAAAGGAATTAAGTGGGCTTATTTCTACGAAGATTGGAGATGAGCAGGTTAAGCTCGGAGAGCGCTTTTCAGAAAGTGGTAAAAAATTAGCTCGCCAATTCCTAAGCCAAGAGTATGCCGCCTTAGGTTATGAAATTAGGGAACACAAATTTGGTCTTTTTACCACTGGAGTCAACTTTATCGCCGAAAAAAAAGGAACAAACACAAGCTTCTATGTGATTAGTTCCCATTATGACACTGTTCGAACTGTAGGGGCAGATGATGATGGAAGTGGCGTAATTGCAAGTTTAGCAATTGCAAAAGCTCTGAAAGATATGAACCATGAATTTGGGATTAGGTTTGTTGCCTTTGATCAAGAAGAAAGAGGCCTATTGGGCTCAAAAGCTTATGCTTCATACTTAAAAAGTCAATCTGAGCTCGATGATATGCTTGGTCTCATACAACTGGAGATGCTTGGCTGGGATGAGGACCAAGACGCAAAACTTCATGTGGTCGATTGTGATGAAAATACATCTTCTGAATTGACAGCTATGGTTTTGGCAACAATTAAGGATTTGAACATAAATCTATCACAAAACGATGCCTGCACTAACCGCAGTGATCATGCTTCATTTTGGCGATACAATAAGCCTGCAATAGTAATTTCCCAGAATTTTTTTGGCGGCGATTCTAACCCCTGCTACCACCGAAGTTGCGATCAGTTTGAAAAAATTAACTTGCCATACCTGCAAGCAATCACTAATGCAACAGCAAATTCGATGGCAAAAATGTTAAGGATTTTTTAGTCCAACCTGAACTTAATTAATCTTCCTTAGTCAATTCTTTTTCTTTTTCAAGAATTTTGTTTAAGAAATTTGTTAAGGAATATTGATAATGGGCAATATTGGGATGAATTATATTTAAGTTTCTATTCATTGGATTCCACGTAGCGAGCCTAAAACGATTATTACTGTCATCAACCTTATAAAACTCGAAGGAATCAAGACGCCTTACTTCACCTTTTGCTTTAACCGGATTACCTCTATTATCAGTGATAAAGTAATACCCTTGTTTGAACTTAAAACGAAGAACCAAAGCAAATATCATTGATTTGGAACCTTTCTCAACTTTTTGAAAAACCATGGTATAGTCTTTATTCTTTTTGTCGGTCTTAAACACCTTCAATCTGGCGGTTTTTTCAAGATGATTTTTTGAAAATTCTCTTATATAATTGCTAACCTGCGTTTCAATCAACTCTGTATAATTTGCTTGTAAACCAGGCAATAGGTCTCTGGCTTTTGGATAGGCACAATTATCACCATTGAAATAATCACGACCCAATAATGAACAAGAGTAGTTATTTGCATAGACTCGTTCTTGTCCAAACCAATCTATTAAGCTCGCTTCAAGCCGGTCAAGATTTGTATTGGACTTTGCTGTAGCTTGATTCCAAGGTCCCATGCGCCCAGAAGCTCCCACCAATTTTAGGTTCACCTTGTAAGTCTCAAACTTTTCCGTAGTAATTTCTTTGGCACCAAGTACATACCTAAGATCTAATTGAAAGCTATAAATTTTTTCTTTAGATCTAAATGAAAATTGTATCTTATAGTTTTTAAAATCATTTGTAATACATGGATTTTCAATCATCCTCATTTCAAAATCTTGAGGTTCCAAATATTTATCATAATAAGCTCTGATATGATCCTGAATATTTGCACATTTGTCCTTGGTTCTAACATAATGTATCGATTTTAAGTTTCCAGGTTTCGTGAGTCCATAAGCACTTTTTTTCTTTACTTTATTCGATGTCTTTATATTTTCAACAACCTTAGCTCTTCTATCAGGGTCTTTACTGACACACGCAGATAGGACAACAATTAATAATAAGGCCTTATAACGCAAAAACTTCATAGTATGATCCTATAACAAAGGCTCCTCTATCCCTGGATCAATCGGATATAAAACACATTTATTTAAAAATTAAAGCAAGATCCTAATTATCACGATCATATGTAGATGAAATAATTATGTTCTTTTTAAAAATTCCTCAAGCTTATCAGTATAAAGACTTATTAGAACCTGGGTTCATCACTTCGATATCATGTCCAAATCAGCAGATTTCATGAATAGTTTGAATTACTATAGATCTGATCTGAGTTTTCAAATTAATGAATATTTGAGATGATATTATCGGAATCCCTAAATAACCTTGGCCTTATATGTTAAAATGAGGCTAAGTAAAATTTCACATATAAATTGAGTCGACGGTCACAGCTTGTTCAAATAAGAGGAGATGTTATGGATGAAGAAAATGATGGCCAAGCAGTACCAAGCAGTATTTCGGCAATTGTTAAAAAACCTACCTTAGGGGTAAATCAACGAGGTGCTGGTGCTGGTATTACTGGTCTCCTCGGTTTTTTTGGCCTCTTAGCTATTTCGATAGTTTTTTTTATTACAGAAAATTACTTTATTTCTATGCTAGTAATTTCTTTTGGACTTATGGTTTATGTAGCCGGTATGGATACAATTAAGATTATACTTTCGTCATTTACAGTATCCTTCTCCTCTAGACACCTCATAGACAAAGCAGCTTTTCTAGTTGATACTTTGGAATCCTTAAACAAAGTACTAAGCCTTGCAAAAACAAAAACTGGAGAGATTAAGTTAGGTCCAGTACCTCACAATGCGGTTATTGCCTTACCTGACAACCTTCTTTCCCGCGACATTCAAAGATTGGTAGATGATGGAAAAGATTTTGATTATGTGCACTATGTGCTGCATTCATACTATACCGAATGCCACGAACTCTATGACTATGCAAATGCAAACTTAGAATTTGTTGCTGATGCCATGCCACTATTTGGTTTGATGGGAACTATAGTCGGGCTTATCGCTATGTTTGATGGCTTAGGCGCAAATGTTTCTATCGAATCATTAACTCCTCAATTAGCACTAGCACTCAAAACCACCTTATATGGTGCTCTCTTCTCATCTGTATATAAAGTTGTAGCTTCTAGGTTTGACCAACGCATAAAAGCCCTAGAGTATGATTACGAAGCCATGAGCCATGCAGTAGAAGTAATCGTACAAAACAAGAATCAGATTGAGGTTAAGTCTTGAAAAAAAGTGGAATAAAACCAAGAGCTAAGACTAAATCACCATCTTGGCAAGTAATCTATATGGACTTGATGACCAACATCATGGTCTTCTTTGTAATCATTTGGTCTCTTAGTCAAGGAAAAGGCGAAGGAGTGAGTGAAACGGCAGGAGATGTAACTACCAGACTCATAAATCTACCTGGTGATGTTCTTTTTAGTCCAGGTCAAACGAGCCTAACAGGTGCCGGAAAAGATATTATCGGCAAGCTATTTAAAGATGAAAATGGTAGGGGAGTGCTAAGCTTTGACTCTGGAGACCTAACCAAACGCATGCTTGTTTTCCACGGTCATACTGATAGCGATGGGAAAAAATCGGCTAACATTAGCTTAGCATATACCCGTGCACTCAGAGCATATGAAGAAGTAAAGTCTTATAATCCAGAATTGGCGGAACATGTTGTTATATGTTCACACGCTGATAACTCAGCAAAAGAAGAGGTTCCAAAAACATCAGGAAAAGTATCTGGTGAAATGCGTAAGATAATTAAAGAAATCAAAGCTAAGAATCGTAGAATCACAATTGAAGATAGAACAGTGAATAGATTTTCAGGTGATGATGAATGAAAATTGGCGTTAAATCTATATTCTGCTTATTTATCTTTATATGTTTAACATTTGTTATCATCTACACTGATTTTTTCATTTTCAAAAATCTCTTAAAATATGAACCCATCACTTTATCACTAATTGGTTTTTTTACCATTGTAAGTTTATCAATACTACTGCATTTTTACGGGGGAAAAGATTCAGAAGTTGCATTTAGTATAAGTAAGCATTATGAAATTGGTGGTGGCAGCATACTATTTTATTACAAAGGAATCTATTTTAGCCTTTTGTCTAATCGGCACAAGGTTGCCTTTGATTTCCCTTTATCAATTCAAATGAGTTTCTTGTTTCTTGCTATTTTTTACCTAAATTCTTTCACTATAAATGATCGTACTCTCATGCTCCTTTCAGATATTGGAAAACAATTCGATCCCTCTGCTTCTGAATACTGTATCAAAGCAGAAAAAAAGAAAAAGAAAGTTGATAAACCAGGATGCGAATTGGTATTGAGAGCAGCCAAAATGGGACTTTCTAATAAATTAGGAGACTGTAAACCTGAAGAGGATGAAAAATCTAATGAATCGGGACAGGTCTGTCAATTGAGGCAACTTGACGAACCACAGCTGCACTATACCTATCGGAAACTTGCAAAGAAAATGCTAAATTTCCTTTCCATTCCGTTTGCTGATATTGTGAACAGCTTTCGCGCGACATTTAGAGAGCAGGTAAACGAAATAGAACTTCTAGGCGACCACCAAGGTTTGGTAATGAATGCAACTCCACGAGCATCTCACCACATATTAACCAATCTCCCGCCACCAAAAGGTAAATGGTTACATGCATTGCATAATTTTCTTTTTCCAGGTGATTGTGTAGATCGATATGCGGAGCTCCCCAATATCCTAACAGAGGATGATGATACTCTTTCTCATAAGTTTGAATTCGTTATCGCACACCTTTTATTTACCTCATCACACAACGCCCCTGCAGGCTATTGTCGAGAATATCAAATTCATTGGGGATTAGAATCTGATATTTGCAGCAAAATCGTAAAAAACCCTTTAGAAGGTTTGGAAGAAGCAGGAGCAAAACAACATTTAGAATTTTTATTGCACCGAGAAAAGGTGCAAGCAAAGATGGATTTGCTGACAAAAAAGATCGAAAAATACCAGATAAAAATTGAAGATCCTCAAGATAAGGATAAAGACAAAAATAAAGAAAAGAAAAAAGATAAAAGCAAATCTAAAAAATCTCTCGACCCTTTTGATAAATTAGCCGAATCGAAACATCCTATCACCAGGGCGGCTTCTTTTCACTGTTTTATAGTTGGTGAAAATGACACTCCTGTTAAGGCTTCCAAAATTAAAATTAATCAATTTGAATTTCAGCTTTTTGAAATTCATACAACTTCAACTCTTAGTGATCAAAATGCTAAGATACCAGTGAATTGGTTTAAAAAAACAGCTAATGTTTTACATGGTAATTTTCGCTATGCTGGATTCCTTTCTCGAAAAGCTCTTAGAAATCGCAGTCAAGGAGACTTATCTCACCTCTTCAAAAAAGCAAATCCTTTTCTCTTAAGTAAAACCCATGCACTTAACGGAATAGATGTAATGTTAGGAGACGAGTGGCTTCATAATCGTCTAGATTTATTATCCGTTTACCCTTGGTCTTTACATATGCATCATTTTATAAAAGTTTTCCGCAAGAAATTTAAAGCAAAATGGCAGCGTTTATGAATCGAAATATTTTTTCACTTCTAGTAATATTGTTTACCGTGGTCCATAGCAAGACCTCTTTTTCTAACTTGGAATGGAGTGAACAGAAAAAAATAAATTATATTGGCAATAGCCTTGCTGCACTTATAGCAACACCCATCAATAAAATTTTAAAAATTCAAAAGCAAATGGGTGTAGAAAACCGAAGTTCATGTAGATCATCGATTATAAATCTCAAACTCCAATGCTTGATGAAACAAATGAATATCTATTGTGGTAAATTTGCAGGTAGAAGAAGTAAGCAATGTAAATATATTAGCGATACTATCATTGTGAATAAACTCTCCGAAAATGATCATTTATCAAGCCGAGAACGTTTTTTTCTACTAAAGAAAAAAGGGTCTCATCAAGAAAAAATGTCTGATGCATTAATGAAGAAATACTCAAATATAGCTGCAAAATTAAGCTTATCTAAGTTCCTTGATTGCTACGAAGTCAACCATGAGTGTTTCGCTCATAGCTTAAATAATTTTTGTACAGAATATAACTATAGAGGCGAACTTGGTTGGCAAAGTTGCGTTAGTTCCCTTCTCTGGTTTATAGCAATCTCTCAGTAAAATCGAGTCGTTTATGCAAAAATTACTTCTTATACTTCTTACATTATTTCTCGCTTATACACCCAATAGCGGATTCGCAAAGAAAAAAAATGTAAAAAAAACCAAGGTAGAACAAAAATCAAACAAAAGAACAAAAACCAAAAAAAGCAAAAAAAATATAAATGCTACAAAAAAATCTGATAAGTTATCCAACAAAGAGGACTTGGATAAAAAAGTAACTGAAAAAGATAAGGGAGAAGAGGCTGAGGAAGAGGCTGAGGAAGAGGAAGAGGAAGAGGAAGAGGAAGAGGAAGAGGAAGAAATAGAACCGGAAAAGGAGTTTAAAGCAAACTTCTTGGTAGAAATATTGCCTGACAAACCTATTAGAAGATGGGTTGCTAAGGCCATAGAATACAAGGTTTATCAGGATTTATCAGAGTTTAATAAACTCGAATCTTCAACAAAAGAAACCATTAAACCACCCCCTTGTGAGGGTGAAGAATGCGACACCGACACGGTGATAATAGCTTCAATTTATTTCAACGGTCTATTGAAGAAAAACTCCCTTTGGTATGAAATACAGGATCTGAATACTTTACAAATTCTTGAGTCTGGATCGATCCCTTTTAATAAGCAAATTGGTTTACCTGAACTTCGGGTAGAAATTTTTAAAGCCATGAAACCAATTACTGGTAAGAGTGGATTGATTGATCGCTTAGAAGCCAAAGCAAAAATCAATTTAGCACGAGAAGCTCGCGATAAAAAAATCCAAGAAATTGTTCAAAAACAAACTGAAGAAGAACTTAAAGAAGAAGCTGAAGAAAAACTTCAAGAACAAGAAGAAAACAAAGATCCGGCTTTAGTTAAAGACAAGGAAGGAAAAGAAAAGAGTAAAGATAAGGGTAAAGAAAAAGATAAGTTAGCTAAAAATAACGAAAATAAAAACCAAAAAGGTAAAGATACTGATAAAAATAAAAATTCAGAAAATATTTCTGCAAAAGGAGCTAAAGAGGGCCCAGAAGGAGAAAAAAAGGAAGGTGAAGAAAAAACAGATGAAGAGGATTTAGCAAATGTTCCTCCTCCAGAACCAGATTGGTGGCAAATTGCAGTTGATCACGTACAGGTGTTCGCAGAAAAAAACCGTGAAACTTTGAAGCTAATCTTAATGTATTTCTTTGCAATCATTACTTTTGGACCAATATTATTTTTTAGTGTTTACCAAACGGTTTCCAGAGGTTCTAGCCAATTCAACCGCTCACTTTTCCCGCTGCTTCTCATAGCACTCCTTATCACCATGACTATGATCTTTATTCAAGGTGGTCAACTCTTAGCAGATATTGACGTGCAAAAACTAAACGAAAATTGGGAAAAACTACCGGAGTTAAAATGGCTAGGTCCAATAATTGGAGGCTTTTTATTTGGATACCTCCTCATTATCTGTTTAAAAACAGCTATTCCTCTGATTCATGGCTTTGAAGAACTTGAACATAGAATGATTAGCCTGGTGTTGAGGTCATGGTCCTGGCTTACCTTTGTAAGATTAATTCTGATGACTCCTATAGTCATTTCTTTCTTATTTTTAATTTTTCTAACTGCTATCGTTTTCGAATTTGATCGTTACCTATTTTTCTCGCTCTTGTTACCACTTGGTGGATTATATGCGTGGTTTTGGGCAGCATATATGATGGAAAATTTTGCAATTAACCTAGACAAAACTTGTGTTTATGGACCTGCAACCAAGAAAAATCCCTGGAATCGTTGCATTCATGACTATTTGAGTCAGTACTTCAAACGCGCAGGTCTTGAGGCAGACCCCAAGTTTTTAGACGATATTATTTTCTTGCCCCACAAAGAAGATGTTGTTGATACATACGGCGGAGGTTTGTCAAAAGCCAGAGTCGTCGTTAGTCGAAAAATTCTTAGCTTCGCCCTTAACATTCCTGAAGAAGCTCCTCCTAAGGTTTCCGATAAAGAAACTATACCTGTGGAATTCGGGGACGAAATAGATAGACCTGAAGATGTTGTGGGTAAAGCAGAAATACCAGATCATGAGTACCAAGATCAGCTAAAAGATGGCGAGGAATTCTCGGCAAGTGATGATCTAGAGAATTCAAAAAGTAAAAGACTTCATACTGAGTTTATGAAGCTTGAAGATTTTCAAAAAATTACCTCCTTCAAAAAATATGAGATTGAAGGCGCTACCGCGGGAGAGGGCTTTGCTGTTAGGGAAGGCAGCGAAGAGGATGTTCAAGAGGATCAAGAGGATCAAGAAGATCAAGAAGATAAAAAATTAAAGACAACCACCAAAGCACAGGAGATAGAAAAAACCAGGACTGAAATAATTAGGGAAGATGAACTCTATCGTGTTAAAAAAGAGGCAGATGCAAATTTTACTATAGATATTAACAGCTCATCTTCGGACTACCACGACTTTCTTTTTGGTCTATTGTTAAGTGAAATTGGCCATGTTCTAAAACGTGGTGCCGGAATCAATACCATGGTCTTGATAATGGCCAAAATCAATAGTTTCCTTCCTCAGTTCCTAAGCAAGGGAATAGAACGAATTTTCGCGTCCTATCATAGAAGTTTTGCAAGGTTTTCATTAATTTTATCTGACTCAATTGCTCAGATTTATCGTGGAGAACCACATCTCTTGCAGTATTTATACTTTATTGAATCGGGGAAGGATGAAATTTTAACTAAGAATGGTGACAAGAAAGTATTAGCTGGTACAAGCCAAGAAATTCTAACTACTATAGAAGCATGGATCCCAGAATTATCAAAGAAAAAATCAAATATTAGCCTGCTGCAGAAAAGATTACTTTGGCTTAAAGGCTATTTTTACTCTTTTACCAAAGAAGAAAAGCGATACAACCGTGCAACCAGAATGTTTAAAGTTGCAGCGCCTGTATTTCTAATGTTAATAATTAGCTATAAGTTTGTTGATTCAGCCTTATATAACTCCGTTTACCACGATCGAATCGAGGCACAGAAAAAAGCTCTCGAAGAGAAAAATAAGGAAAAAGAACAAAAAGAAAAGGAAAAAAATTCTCTAAATCTGCCGATACAAGAATAATTTCCCCTTATCAATCGAATAACAACAGCTACTAATTTTCAACTTTAGTTCTATCTATTAAGACAGAGTTTCCACCAATATTGAGATAGTACTTATCAAAAGGATGGTTTTCTATTTGAAGCTTAAATTCCTTTACGATCAACATTTCACACAGCTGTTCTGCACCTGAGACATGCAATAGATTTGCACCACATTGGGCTGGGTAAGATTTTGTACAAAACCGTCCCACTTCAAGACTGAATTCATGGTTTATATCGCAACCTGAAAAAGATAAATTCAACACCACTTCATCTGATTTCCGATCGTAGCTAGCTGAGGATACCTGCCCCTTAAACTCAGATGATTGAGACTCAGATCTATCTATTAAGACTGAGGTTCCATTAATCTTGAGATAGTATTTATCATATGGATGGTTCTCTATTTTAAGCCTAAGTTCTTTTGTTATGGCTATTTCACATTGCTGATCTGGCTCGGATAAAAATAATAAATTTGCACTGCACTGGGCTGGATAAGATTCTAAGCAAATATCACCCATCTCCAGGCTAAATTCATGGTTTGAATCACACCCTGAATAGGATAGATTCAATACAAGCTCATCTGATTCCCTCTCGTAGCTAGCTGAGGATATCTGCCCATTAAACTCTGTAGTTTTGGGCTCAGCCCTATCTATTAAGACAGAAGTCCCGTTAATGTTTAGAAAATATTTATCGTATGGATGGTTCTCTATTTTAAGTTTAACTTCCTTTGTAACTGCCTTTTCACATTTTTGTCCAAATCCCTGCACATGTAATAGACTTGCATCGCATAGGGCCGGATAAGATTCGAGGCAAACGTCTGCCATCTTTAGGCTGAATGCATGTTTTGTATCACAGCCTGAAAAAGACAAATTCAAGACAAGTTCATTTGATTCCTGGATATAACTAGCGTCGGAAATGGTACCTTTAAAATCTAAATTATCCTCATTCGTATCAGATGCTTTGTTACAGGAAGTGAACACCACAATGACAAAAGATAATAGTACCTTCGAAGATAGGATTTTTTTTGACACTAAATAATACATAACTAAGTTTTCCCCATTTTTAATTATCTTATCGGAATTTTTATTATGTTCATGAATTTTTTTTAATATTCTTATATATTCAGCATATTAAAGATCTACATTTCATCATTCAGATAAAAAATGTGTACATATCATGAAATAAGAGACATTTATGATAAGTTCTACCGGAGTTAGGAAATAGGCTACTAATTCCCAATTTATAATTTTGCTTTGGAAAATAAATAATCCATTTCTCCAAGAAGTACTAATTGTCTGGAAAATTAACCTAGAAACTTGTAAAACAATAAATGACACAACAAGGGATTTTAGAATGAACAATTCAAAAATAATTCTATCTCTGATTTTATTGATGTTAATCGAAAGTTCATACTCGATTGCTAAAGAATCAAGAGACACAATTCATAAGCATGACCCTTTGAACATATGGATGCTTGAACATAAAAATTCTATTGATGTAGCCCGTCAAAGTGGTTTCATTGTTCGAGCCTTTGTTCGCTTCTCTAAAAACAAACCAGAGCTTGTGATTCTTTTGGGAGAAACCCACATAAAAACTAAATTTGCTCATGAAGTGGGAAGCAAATTTCTTGAAAAGTACAATGTTTTTGGAATTGAAGGAATCTTTTTGCATAAATACATTGGAGGGCGTTTATTAGAGCATACATTATTTAAAATGCAAAAATCTCTTGCTTTGCTTTTAAAGGGACAGAGTAATATATCTTCTTTAGAGACTAATTATCATAAGCAAGGACAACAGGATTTAGATATTTATCTAGATAATATTAAAACTGACCTTAAAATAGTGGGTCTCAAACATAACAAATATAATATTCTCCTAGAATCAAATCATCATCCAAGTTTATATGGTCAGATATTTTCTGTAGCTACTCCATTAGCGCTCTTAGCTTGGTTTCCTGCTGTTATAAACCAATTTTATGGCCATAAAACCTTTAATAAAATAGTTGAAATCACATACACCTCATTTTTGACACTTTCCCTGATATCTGCACCATATGGAATAATATGGGACAGAGACAAGATCATGGCGAAAAATCTAGCTGAGAGTTTTAAATTCGATAAACTTTTTGAACCTAAATATAAAGAAGAGCAAAAAAATCAACTAAATACCATCTGCGGAATAATGGGCCTACTTCACATCTCTGGAGTTGGAAAAGAGTTAAGAAAATATGGTTTTGAAAATCTGCCCTTATGAAAAAGATAAGATGGGATAAGCTAAAAACCTATTATTAGCGCATCTCTTCGTGATATTTAATCTTTACTCACTACTTGCGCTGTCCCTTGAGCACAATATCATCGAGAAGTATTAATATTTTCAGGTACTTTATTTTATAGACTTAAAAAATATTAATGAATTAAAAATTTTTTCCGATAGTTTCTCTCGGACATCTTTTCAAAATTACTATTTTAAGGTTTTGCGGTGAAGAAGAATTATAAAATCAGTTTATGCAAGTCTTTATTATTTCTTTTTATTAGCCTTATATTTTTCGGTTGTTTAACAAAACAAAAACCAATCAATCGAGTCAGTGGAAAAAGCCAAAATACTCAACAAGATGGTATTAAAAATGATGTTTCAACCATATACAGCCTAGTCAAAAAAAACGTAGATGCTGGAAACAATCTCTTTTCTAAGAAATTAATCTTGAATTCAATAAGAAAATGCAAAAATAATCTTGCCGTCCAGAATTCAAAACAAATTTGTGCTTGAAAAAAAAATTTTCATCAAAATTCCCCTTCCTAAGATGTGTTTAAGAGCTAATAAGAGAAAAATCTTAAGTTTT
>JBGCDR010000299.1:0-5116 GCA_045105515.1 Oligoflexales bacterium | reverse complement strand
TATACTCTATCACCGAGTAGGTGAATATGTATCTGAAGAGCCTCGTGAGGGAAAACTTCATGCGGGGTTCCGTGAGGGTTCTCAGATAATTGAATTTGAAACTAAAGGAAGGAGATTATTATGAGTTCTACTCGACAAAATTCAGCTTTGTACTACGCTAGTCCATATATTTCTGCTGCCTTGCAAGCTTCTGACGAGCCTTAGTCGGACTGAAGGCTCATCGACTAACACATATATGCTTGACGTAGCCTCTGATGAGTCCCATAGACCATGTGAGTGAAACCTTTCGATCATACCAACGCAGGCTTTTCTTCTCACCATTTGGGCAGTAAGTACCGTTAGCAGTCATACTAAAAAGATAGGCCGAAGGCTCTTGGCAATTGTTCACGTCGGCTACCTTACATTTAATCTTATCACCGGCTCCTTGACTGTCCTGGCACTGTACAGAATCTTCTTCGAGTTCACAGCCAACTTTTGTGAGTGCCTGCTCAATTCTAGAATTGCATGTTTTGCCAGGTACTTGTTTGCAATAAAGACTTAGCTTATGGTTTGCTAAGGCTAAATGATTTGTAAAAAATAAGAAAGAAATCATTAGGTATTTGTATTGTTTCATCATTCACCTCTGACAATAATTAATGATATTTCGTTAATTAACGATTAGCAAACAAGTGAAGCAAAATCAAGTTAGACCTGATCTTTGTTAATGGAGCAAGTGAATTCTGTATGAGAGAATTATACTTGGCTTAGCTCGGAGATTTAATCCTGTTTTATTTTGAAGCCTTTAGGTTCTAAGCCAAATTTTTTTACCCGTAAACCCATCATCCGTTCGGTGAGACCTAATTGCCTCGCAGCTTCTGCCATATTTCCATTGCTGCGCTTAAGTTCATCGGAAATCATCGCTTTTTCCACGAGATACAGGGTGTCCCTTAAGCTACCCATGTTTTTGTTGGTGTGCTTATGGGCAAGTTGCATGCTTGGTGGAAGGTGGTGACTGTGGATGTCTCCATCTGTGGTCAGCAGAACAGCTCGTTCCATACAGTTTTCAAGCTCCCGGATATTTCCAGGCCAATGATAACGGATCATCAGGTCAATTGCTGTTTTGGTTATCCGATGAATCTCTTTTTGAGCAATTTTCTCATATTTTGCTAAAAAATGATCTGCTAGAGGAATAATGTCAACTTTACGGTCTCTCAAGGATGGCACTAAGATCGGAAAGACGTTGAGCCTATAGTACAGGTCGAGGCGAAAGGTACCAGCAGAGACCATTTCTTCCAAATTTTTGTTGGTTGCTGCGATAATGCGAACATTGCACCCGAGGGTGCGTTCGCCGCCAATGCGTTGAAACTCTCTTTCTTGCAAAACTCTCAGAAGTTTTATCTGAATAGCAGGAGAAATATCTCCAATCTCGTCTAAGAGAATCGTGCCGCTTTCAGCTAACTCAAACTTACCTTTTTTCAGGCTAAGTGCGCCGGTAAACGAGCCTTTTTCATGGCCAAACAGTTCGCTTTCTAGCAAGGTTTCTGGGAGTGCCGCGCAATTAATTTTGATGAAAGGTTTTTTCGCACGTGTACTTTCGCATCTAATTGCGTTTGCAACAAGTTCCTTACCAACCCCACTTTCACCAAGAATCAAGACAGTGGTGTCACTTGCTGCTACTTGATGGATTTGTTGGTAAACATCTCTGACTGATTTAGATTTTCCGATCATGTTGCTAGGAGGGCTTTGATCTTCTTGTATGGGATGCTGATTGTAGGAATGACTAGTCATGCTCAATTCATAGAATTTTTCCCTGTATATGATACGAGACTGGCTAAAAAGATGGCATAAAAGCTTGATTAGGTTGGTGGTAAGGTGAATATTTGCACTACCGGGAGGTAGGCGGTTGAAACAAAAGCAGCCAATCATATCTTGACTAAACTCTAGTGGGTAACCTATTAGGTAATTCTTGGATTTGCTGTTACTGCTATCCCTCTTTTCAAGTTCCGAATCTGCCGGAACTTTCATAACCTGTATAGACTTTGTGGCTATAACTTTGGTAACGAGATGGACAATGGGAGGAGGAGCTTCTTCAGCCAGGCAATGATCAATAAGTTTATGACTAGTGTAATAAACAAGATCAGTTTGACCTTTTTTAAACGCAAGCCAACATTCACTTATTGGAAGCTCAGCTTCTACTTTTTTGAATAGATTAAAAAAGGTCTCTTCTTGGCTATGGAAACTTTCGATGATATCGCATAGCTCATTAAAAAAGCTAATTTCTTTTTCGTTGTCCCAGCCTAAGCTATCTTGGATTTTTCCATTTATTAATTCAGCTGCATTGAAATTCTCAAAAAATTTAAGGGTATGCCTAACTTTTTTTAACATGAGCGGGGCCTGTTGTTGTGTGATTAGGATCTCCTTGCTCTATTGATAACACAAAGGAATGTAAATGGTAAAGCAAGGTCAAATTTAGGCTCATACAGTTAATAGGTATAATTTTTTTAGCTTAAAAAAATATAGGGGCCAGCTTAAATAAGCTAGCCCCTATAGTTTCACGGCCATTCATTTGCAGTGGAGATAAATGAAGGCATTCGCAAATTGGGATAAGCGTACCCGGAAGTCATGCTCGTTGATTTCATATAAGCAAATTTTGTACCAATAGAACTTACCTTTGAAACCTGATGTCTCAAGCATACATTTAAGAAGGAGTGAGAAAAAAAACCTACTTAAAGGTATGAAAATTTGAAGGGTCTACCTCCCTTCTACTAAAGCATTTAATATTTGAGCCTTACTGCTTGGCGATCAATTAAGCTTTAGTTTCAAGTAAAAATACTGGTATTTTCCTTCTTGCAAACCTTAAAGCTGCATACATGCGGCTATGACCGACCCTTATTTTTAGAAATTAGGAAGTGAAATATGAAGAGAATTTTTTGGCTAAATTTCGGATGCTTAGTTTTTTCGTTACAAATGATGAGCGCTAACGCCGAAACCTCACTGTTTCAAGTAAAAAGCCAGATAGGAATGAATGAGGGGAGCATTGGTGAAGGCAGATTTAATAAGTACAACTCTAAGGAGGTCCTATTATCTGTTCACCAATTTGTTGGCACTTATCCCATGTCATTTGGTTTTAGTCTTGGTCGCGAGATGATTCACCCTAGCTCAATTGCTTTTAGTCGCAGTGTTACCGAAGAGGGTCAAATTCTCCGGCAAACTCCAAATTTTATTCACAATGATGAGCTTGCTGTGGAATTTCAGGCATGGATGCCAGATTCAATGACGGGTGGCAGGGTTCGGCCCTTTATTAAAAGCGGATATACTGTCTGGTCTAACTATAGGTTTAAAGGAAAGCTGTTAAAAGAGGGAATGAAACAAGTCTACACTGAAAAAGGCCAAGAGCAAGGAGCTAGTCTGGCAATTGGCAGTCAAATTAAGTTAAATAAAGATTATTCTGCCGTTTTCGAATTGAGATATCAGGCTAAAACAGTCAGGCTTGAAGACTCAAACTTTATGACCAAGCGCAAAATTAAAGCTGGCGGTGCACTGCTGGGATTTACGCGCTTGATCTAAGCTCATTTTGAGGGAACAAATAGCGGTTCGTAATGAGCCGCAAAATATTTATACCAAATAAAAGAACTATGTTACTATTTGATATTAAAGACTAATTAATATTAATTAAACTAATTGCCATTAAATACCGATTAGGATCTGGGTGCAACTTTTAACAAAAAAAGGTGTTCAATGGCAGAGATTATAATGGCAATTCACTTATTCTATATCATTAGTCATAGTAATGTAGATATTCCGCTGTGGCATGAAAACGTAGAGGATAGCAGCAACATTGCCAGCATCAGTGTCGAAGCTCAGACAGGAAATCCGCAATTTATTTCCTTTGATCATAACAGCAATTTACTGGGTCAAAAACCTTGGTGGCTCAGTAAGAAAATTATCAAGTTAGATGAAGAAGAATTAGATTCTCAACCCATCAGATGAAATCCTTAAAAATTAGAGTTCTTTAATTAGTTATTGCTAAGTTTTGCTAGGGCTTCGTAGGTTCTGGCATTTGCAAAGACTTCAGAGCTAAAGCTCTCAAATTCTTTGTTAACTGATAGCCACTTAAGGTCCTGAGGTTTTTCTATTAAGGGGACATCAAACCTTAAGGTAGCTAAGGTCTTATATAGGTCTAGTTCATCAAAGTGCTCGATGAAAGACTTGAATAGTCCATCCCTACCTCTGATTTTTGGCCAGTTTTCCTGGGATTTAGGAATAGCTTCGATGTGTTCAAACTCCTTTAAGATGATTCCACTAGATTTTAAGCCCCATTTGGGAATTCCAGGAATACCATCAGCTTTATCTCCAACAAGTGCGAGCAAGTCGGGGATTGATTGAGGTTTAATCCCAAACTTTTCATCCACTTCTTCGATTCCAATGGATTTACTGCGGATACGGTCGAGCAAGTGAACACGCTCGTTAACACATTGGTAAAGGTCTTTGTCAGGAGAACAGATGATGATGTTAAAATTTTCTTGATATAGTCTGCTTGCTGTTGCTAAGGCATCATCTGCTTCAAACTCTCGCATAGGCCAAATGACTATACCCATAAGTTCACTTGCTTTTTCGACAATTGGAAACTGGGTCCATAGTTCCTGAGGCATCCCTTCACCCGTTTTGTAGCCAGCAAAAAGTTTATTCCGAAAGGATTCAATCACTTGATCAAATGCTATGGCAATATGAGTGGCATTTTCTCGTAAAATAAGGTTTGCAACATTCCGGCAAAATCCAATGCTTGCTCCAACTTCTTGATTGTTTACTAGCTTACTCTCAGAGCTATGGTAGGCACGAAATAATTCAAAGGTTCCATCAACTATATGTAGGGTTTCCATAAGCAGTCCTATCGGTATTGCGTCTAATCTAAATTTTCAAGATACATGCTTGAATAAGATTCGACAAATGGGTACTGAAAAAAAATAAGCTCCACTTCATTGTGAATATTTCTTTCGTTCTTGAATTCAATAAGAAAATGCAAAAATAATCTTGCCGTCCAGAATTCAAAACAAATTTGTGCTTGAAAAAAATATTTTCATCAAAATTCCCCTTCCTAAGATGTGTTTAAGAGCTAATAAGAGAAAAATCTTAAGTT
>JBGCDR010000298.1:0-4645 GCA_045105515.1 Oligoflexales bacterium | reverse complement strand
CGCATGGGCACCCCCAAGATCTTTTGATTTTCCGACAATTATAGCCTTTTTAGAGAAACTGGGGAAATTCGCTAAAGATTATAGTGCTCTAAGCCTTACATACAAAGGCGGCGGTGTGTTTCCAATCAGGCACTAAGTAATAAGAGTTGCATGATGCAACTACATTTTCTCCACTAGGCCTAGACAAGTCATCCACAAATTTAATAACCCTGAGCCTACCAATATTGTTTGATGAAATGTTTCTACCTCTGCTCTTAGCATCTTCGATAAATTCTTTTAAATAGTGAGCTAATTCAACATCAATAAATGGCTCTGGCTCTTTTGGCAGATTAACTCCAACCGCTTTTAATATGTTCCTGTGCACAACTTGATCGATGGATAAGCTTGGTAAATTTCCGAGCCTACGATTTTGTGTTGCGCACTGTACGAGGCCTAGGAGCAATAAAAATAGTCCCAATTTTATACTAATGATATTCATAAGTTGTCTCTACTGTAAGCTTTTCTAATCAATTTTTTAGTCTTATCGTAATTTGTGATTAGTTCTTGAGTTTTCTATGTTAATTTGGTAGATTTGCGGCTGTTTCTCCGTCTATGAGCTTAGATAAGGGCATGTTTAAGCTTCCGGATACTTAGAATTTTTAGAGGACAATTATCAACTAAAGTGAAGTGCTTCACTTCAAACAGCCCATTTTACCTTGGAGTTAAAGTGACTATAGGTATTTGTACCAAGCATCGGATTTTTTAAAGTGTTTTTAATATTAGGATATTATCTTAATAAGGAGGAGTGGTCTTAATGGTGAAGGGACATGAAACCGAGCAGCCAAGCTTAACATTACAGGGGTTTACCCCTTGGCGTTTAACTCTTGCATTGTTAGCAGTCGTTATGATCGGTGTGAGCTTATACCTTACTGACCACTACTATGAAGTGCAATTCCCTAAGACTCTCGTATCTGGATCAATGTGTGATGTTTCTAGTTTTTGGAATTGTGATACAGCAGCGTTTTCTTCACTCTCTAGCGTAATGCTGGTACCAACTTCAGTTTTTGGTTTAATAGTTGGTTTTATTTTCTTTATAGGTGCACTTTTTAGTCGAAAAGAGCTAGAAACTAGCAACTATATGCTTGCAATTATCAATGCCCTTGGTTGTTTGGGCTTATTTACCTATTCTCTTTTAGTCTTAGATGGCTTGTGTCCGGGTTGTACCATTTATTATTTATGTTCGGTTCTGATATGCATGCTCTTTGTTTTTAAGTCAGTGTGGCATTTACAAATATTTCCTAAGGTATGGGGTATATATGGGGCCTTGGCTCTAGCAGTGAGTCTTGGGTTTCATTTTTACACCAAAAGTGAGGATGCAAAGTTTGCTACTACAACCGAGAAAATCCTAGAAGAATTTCGTGGATCAGCAGACTATGAGGTTTTTGGTGTGAGGTCACCGTATAGGATTGCCTCAGCCACTGAAAAATTTGAAGATGCGCCTCTCAGAGTAAGTTTGTTCTCAGATTTTCAATGTCCTGTGTGCAAGGTTTTTGCAGAAGAGATTCTCCCAAAGCTTGTCCGTCACTATAAGGGTAAGATTAATTTTCAGTATCTGTTTTATCCAATGGATTCTAGTTGTAACCATAATATGTCTCAGCCTATGCATCCCTTGGCGTGTGAAGCGGCCTATGTAGCTGCTTGTCTTGATGCAAAGTTCTTGGAAGTTCATGACAAGATTTATGAAAAACAGAGCGAATTGTCCTTTCCAATGCTACAGAGGATGGCAAATGAGCATCAGGTATCTAAATGTTACAATGATAGTAAGACGAAACAGATAGTAGAAAATATGATCCTCGACGGTGATAAATTGGGAATTCAAGCTACCCCAACGATGATTGTAAATGGAAAAAAACTCGAGGGACTCTTGCCATTGAAGTTTTTGATCTTATTATTTGATGATGCTCTAACTCAGGCCAAGGCCTCTTAGTCTAGGATAAACGTATGGTGAATGTTGCTTCTAAAACTCCCAAACAAATAATTTTCTCGTCAATATGGATGATTTTAGGTGCATTTATTGCTGCATTTTCTTTGGAAGTTTTTTTAGTGCCAAATGCCATTATTGATGGTGGGGTAATTGGGGTTTCCATTCTTATAAGTAAATTATTTGGTGATCATCTCATGTATCCTTTGGTAGTGGTTTTGAATCTACCTTTCCTATATTTAGCTGGAAAAAATATTAGTAAAGTGATGGTTATTCAGATGATCATTGCTTTGGTTGCTTTTGCCATCTTTGGTTCTTGGATTGGTCACTCTCCGGATATAGCAGTTTTTTCAGCATATAAGGGTGATTTATTAGAAATTGTGGTTATTGGTGGTCTTTTGCTTGGATTTGGGGTTGGCTTGATTATCCGTTCAGGTGGGTGCCTAGATGGAACTGAAATCCTCGGACTTTTGATCAATAAGAAATACGGTATCAGCGTTGGCAATGTGGTTCTAGCAGTTAATGCAGTGATTTTTACCATTGCAGGCTTCGTTTTTGGCGATTGGCATGCTCCCATTCAGTCTCTCATCACTTTCTTTGTTGTTATTAAGATAATGGACATGGTTATTATGGGAATTGATGAAATGAAATCAGTTATGATCTTCTCATCAAAACCAATGGAGATTGCAGATACCCTTATGAATACTATGGGGCTTGGACTTACCTTTATTCAGGGTAGGGGTGGATTCTCTGGTGAGCATAAGGAAATCTTGTTCTTGATGGCTGAGAGGCTACAATTGGCTGAAATTAAGCATGCAGTTCATTCTCATGATCCTTTAGCTTTTATAGCAATTGAAAACCTTCACGAGGTTGCAACTAATAATTTAAAAGGCATAGCTAACAAAACAAAATAGCTATCTAGAACTTGTCGAAAGGTTTATGGAAAATCCTAACACAAAAAATGAGTTTCGTATTTGGGTTGACGCTGATGCATGCCCAATTCCGGCTAAAGAAATTATCTATCGTTACGCTTTTAAATGGAATATCGATATAATATTAGTTGCTAATAGTCATCAAAAAATACCCAAGTTTCATTCTATAAAGCTTGTAGTGGTTCCTAAAGGACTAGATGTAGCTGATCACTATATTTGCCAACATATCATCCAAGACGATATCGTGATTACTGCAGATATCCCCTTAGCAGCCGATATTATTGAAGCAAAGGCTCATGTGATTACCCCAAAAGGGGAGACCCTTGATACGCGAAATATTTCTGAGCGCCTGTCCGTTCGAAATTTCTTTGATCACCTTCGCTCATCTGGCCAGCATCATAGCCGCTCAGCTTCCTACGACAATGGTCATAAAAAGGCCTTTGCAGCAAGTATCGACAAACTCGTCACCAGGCTGAGGCAAGCTCAATTACGCTGAGATAAGGTTTAGAACCAATCTTGATGGTCTGGAAAAACCTTGAGCCTTTGCCCTTGATGCCACATTGTCTGCATTGAGCTGTAGTTTTTTGATCCTGGGTGGCCTGATTGTCCTACTGGCATAATCCAGCTGCTTTCCCATGGTTTCTCCATGTCCCAAATCAAGCGGACTGAAGGACCAATTCCTTCTTGCTCAGCATTCACGGTATCGAATGCCCCCCACTGCGGATATTCTTTTACAGCAAAGTATCGTCCTATGATGGGGATATTGTTTACGAAAGGATGTTGAGTCCTCCAATAATTTTCCTCTTGATGGAGTCTGCGTTCAGCCAGCATCCGCTCAATAAGAAAATGGCTTACCTCGGCTTTATTTAATCCAAATGCATCGAGTGCATTCTCTATGCTTATAATTTCTAGCTTCCATGCTCTTTTCATCCTTCCTTGATAAGGAACGTCAAACCCACTTGGCATAAAACTGTCAATAACTCGCCTAAGAATGAGCTCTTCTAGTGCGTCCTCGGCAGATTTAGCTTGGAGAAAAAGTTGGGGATCACTACGACTTGATCCGTCCCAGCGGGAAAATTTATCCACCAATTTTAGCTTCATTGGATCACTGGTTTTTAAATCTTTTGCTAACCACTTTACAAATAGTCGACGAAATTTGCTGGTAACATCAAGCTGTAGTTCTTCCATTGCATGTAGGTCTAAGTGTTTGTCCTTTCCCAGGTAGTTTCTGATGCGCTCTTTACGATCATCCGGATACCAGTGATGGTGGTGACCGTCTATCCAGATCCGTTCGTTTGCGGTTGCAAGGAAAATTGGTTTTTTACCGGGTTTCAAGCTTATCCGCCTCCTTTGAGCAGGGGGTGCGAAACCAAGCCATTCTCCTTCTATAGCATCTTGAATAATAGGAGTCTTGAACTTCTGTGCTCGAATGATTCCGGTACCAGAAGTGCGGTAAGTGATATGTCCCTGTCGGTCCATTAGTAAAACATTTTGTGAGGGAATGGATAAATCGTCAAAAGCGTCATGCACCTCTTCCCAGGTTCGCATGGATATTAGCTTTCTAATAGGTAATCGTAAAAACTCAGATTTCAACGCTAACCATTGACGAGAGTAAAATGCGGATCAATAGTTGAAAGCCTTGCTGCATAAGGATTTTGACTGTCTTTGCAATCAGCGTTTACTTGCCAGGTTCATTCCACGATTAAATAGTGTATATTTTTAGGGCTTTAATGTCTGAATAGCCTGGCCCTCA
>JBGCDR010000297.1:0-7857 GCA_045105515.1 Oligoflexales bacterium | reverse complement strand
GCGCATGGGCACCCCCAAGATCTTTTGATTTTCCGACAATTATAGCCTTTTTAGAGAAACTGGGGAAATTCGCTAAAGATTATAGTGCTCTAAGCCTTACATACAAAGGCGGCGGTGTGTTTCCAATCAGGCACTATATATATGGGAAGTTATTTGGCTGCTGGTGTACAAAATTGGTCTTCAAGATCGACTAGTGGAACAGCAAGTAAAGGGGCGATTCTTTTAGCCCATACTACAAATGATTTGGTGGTTAATGTAAGTCAAATCACCACTGGATTCAATTTAGTTGGAAATATTGATTATTTGACGTCAACAGCTGGGTCTCCATTGGAGGAACTTCCAGGATTTAATTACTTAGGGCTAGTTTTTCAACCAAATTCTGACTATGCTGATTTTTGTACAAATGCACTCTCGAAATTATGCATGTCGTCTGGCACCGACTATAATCACTCTTTGGTTCCCAGTGTTCTCACTGCACGAATGGCAAATCCTAGTTTCGAAAACATTCAGGCAGCTCAATTTGAGTTGGGTACCACATCAGAAGCCAGCGTTGATTCTTTAGCAAATGGCATATTTCAAAGTTCTGGAGAGGTGACTGGGTACCACAAAAACATTGTTCGAACATTTCTTGTATACAGAACTTCTGAAATAGCTGATTCTTTTACTACCCGTTCAGCAAATCTTGCGATACAGTCTGCACCAAAAACTTACAAGCTTCCCCCACTGACTCCAGGCATTGCTATTGGTTTATGGTACGCTCTTCATATTGGTCAAGGCGGGGCTCTTTCTGCAAACTAATCTAAAGTGAACATCACGGCTACCGAAGCGTTATTAGGGGGTTTTTTGTCTCTGAATGATATAGTTGTGGTATGGACGCAAAAAAACCAAAAAAAAGCGATAATACTCATGCGTATATGTTCAGTTTGCGCTTTAAGGCCCTACTATTAATTCTAATTACTCTTTCCTTATTATTTTCAATGTTTTATGTGAATTATAATTCGTCCAAAAAAAGCATGAAAATACTAAATAATATAAGGGATAAATCATTTCCCTCCCTGGAAAATATTGATCAAATTATCTTTCAGGTTGAAAAATTAAAAGAAACATTTCAAGCACTCATTGCCACGAAAGATGAAGATGAAATTGATCTTGCTGAACAAATTTCAGAAGAAATTCATTCTTCATTTAAAAAAATTATTGAAGCGGATTCGGAATCAAAGGTAGTTATTGATGAAATTAGGGTAAATTTCGAATCTTACTACAGTAAATCCGTCGTAATATCTAAAAAATTTATTGAAGACGAATTGGATTTCAGTTCATCAGCAGATGAGATAAAAGCTCTTATACATGAAGTAAATTATTTAGATGACAAGCTAAATGAGTTTAGAAATGCTAGCTATTTTCGATTTACTTCATCGATCGATGAAGCAAATCAATCCTCTGAGATAAGTCAAGATACTGGAATCATGGTAATGCTTATCGGTCTTACGATATCATTGATTTTACTTATGGGGGTTCATTGGTCAATTGTAAAACCGATCATTGATGTTTCCAAAGCTAGTCGAGAGATTGGTGCGGAGAACTACGATATTGTCCTGACGAACAAGTCCTCGGATGAGATAGGAATTTTAACAAGAAATTTTAATAAAATGGTTAAATTGCTTAAGGCTCATCATCAACATTTGGACTTTATCCGCGACCAAAGTATTATGATCTCAAAATCGGCTTCTTTTAAAACTCTTGAGCGAAATATTGCAGATACCTTTAAACAGGTTTGCAAGATGAATAGCTTGAATTTTTACCTTTCAAGTACTTGTTTTCTTCAGGCTAGACTGAAGAGTGGATTTTATCTACTTGAAGACAATGGAGAACCAAATCAATCAACGGTCGAGAAATTTTCTTCGCAAAGTAATGATGCTGAAATTATTGACAATAAGATTAGATCATTTGATTTCAAATCAAATGATCTACTTGCAGTTGTTGAAATAAACTCTGATAATCTTGATGATACATATTATAAAGTTCTTGATTCCTTTTCTGGCAGTATCACAAATGCACTATCTACAATCAATTTAGAAACAGCAAAGAATCTGATAGAGATTAAATCGAAAGAAATAGAAACAATCTTTAATTCCATATCCCAAGGCATATGTACCTTGTCCGCTGATGGAATTATTGATCTTCAATATTCTCGTCATTTAGAAGTTATTCTTGGTAGAAAAAACTTACATGGAATGAACTTAATTGATCTGATATCAGAAAAAACAGAAATGGGTGGTGATGCTATTTCAGCTGCGAGAAACGCTTTATTGGCAAGCTCGGATGATTGGGTTGGTTATTTTAGTATAAACGCAGATCATCTACCACGTAAAATTGTTCGGTTTAATGACAATATGCAGTCTCAAACTCTTGAACTCGATTGGGTCCCACTTTGTGACTCTACAGATAACGTAGTATCTGTATTGGTAGCGATTCGTGATATTACTAAGTTACAGTCTTTAGAGGAGCAAGCTTCCACTTTTAAACAGAAGTCGGATATAATAATTCAACTGGTTGAAGTAAGGGATCATATATACGCAGATACTATTAATCGCTGTGTCGCAGTTAATAAACGGTTTACTAAACTTTCTAAAAAATTAGAAGTAGAAGATGATGATATTGCAATATTAAGGCGAGATCTTCATACCATAAAGGGTAATTCACGAGCTGCAGGATTTACTTACCTAACCGACACCATACATGTTCTTGAACAAGCAATTTCTGATCTTCAAACAAACTTGCCCAATGGAAAGAAATTGATAGGAAAACAAATTAAAATCATCGACAGAGACAAATTTTTATCCTGTTATTCTTCCTATAAACAGGTTTACGAGAAGATTTTAAATCGCAGTGCAGAAAAGAATTCAAAGTTAGAGCTTAGCCTTTTAAATCCAGCTATAAGTGCTTTGTCCTCTGCTTCAAAAACCGCTAGTACCTTTCCAATCAATCAGATTAAGCACTACTTACAGTCTCTAACAAGTGGTGTGGATAAAGTGTCAGATCTAATTGCTGAAACTTTTAAAAACAACTTGAAGATTGCTAATAATCTGAAGATTTCAAAGCCAAAACTCAATGTATCTGGGATGAAGAGTGTTTTGATATATAGCCGCAATCGAATGATGTTTGTGGATTGTTTGAATCACCTTTTTGCAAATAGTTTTTATCATGGATTTGGTAAGCAGCAAGGGTTAAAGAATCATCAAATCCATGTGCAGGCTGAATGAGCCCTTAATGGTCTTCTTATCTTAGAATATTGGGACAGTGGGCCTGGCTTAGATCTGATGAATTTGCGAAAGAAGGCTGCAATTTTTTATAAAAAAAGCGAATCTCAAATCCAAGAGTCCGAACTCATAAACATCATATTTGAATCGGGAGTGTCTACTGCTGAAACCGTAAATCAGATTGCTGGTCGAGGAGTAGGTTTAGACATTATTCGCAGTAATATTGCAAAATTGGGAGGTACATTAGAAATTGTACCGCTAAAGCCCATTACTCTAGATGAAAAATTTTCCCCATTTAAAACTATAATTTCATTGCCTGAAAAAGAAATTGTTGCTCTGCCAGAGAATGAATATACCAGTTCCGTTGCCTAAAATTATTGCATGAAGAGTCTAAATTCTCGGACTTTCTGTGGGTAAATATTCAAAAAAATCATCAAAGACCGCAAATATAACTCCAACTCGATGAAACCACTTTTGTTTCTCTGCATTACTATCGGATTTACATCCACAGAATTTTCTCACTTTTAAATAAGAACTTGTACCTATTTGATAAAAATCTTTAAGATATAAATAATTTTGTTGGGAATTAAAATACTGTGAGTTAAAATATTGGGGCAATGTTTCATCAGTAAACTCCCAACTTTTCTTAAATATTTCTGGACCAAAGTCAAAATAATATCTCATATAACTAGATTTAATAAGGGACAGCATCATGATTGATGTTGCTTTGTCATGGTCGATTTTGACAAAGTTTTCATAGAGTTTTTTTGCGTTATTTTTTGCATCTTCAGCTGTTAACCTTAGAGGATGTTGTGCAAGCCAATCTTCATCGTCAAGGATATTATTTATATGCTCTTCTACCAGCTTGACTATTTGATGTTCAGATCCGGGTAGTTTTAAATGAAAGCATTGGCATCCTAAAGCATGGGTAACAGCATAGACAGTATCAAATTCATTAAATTTTTTAACTAACTTCCATTTTGACCGTATGGGAGCTGGAAGTAAATCATGAAAGTATTGTCGCCTCGTAGTCCAATCCAAAAAAGATCGGGATTGATCGTGAACGACTTTAAGAGCAAATAGTAAGTTCGTTAAATGCCTTTGCACACTGTGCGGTTCCAGTAAATTAATTGAGGAAACATGGGAATCAGATAATTTTTTAAACGAATTGCCTACTTCAAGTGAAATTCTATAAAATATGCTATGAGTGTCTTCATCTGCAAAAACATATTTCACAATTTGCATGTTCAGAAGGTTGTCGAGGGATTGAACTATAGCTGATCGGGTCTTTGTATCTGTCTCTTCACGGAGTAAGAGGAAGAGCTGGTTGATCTGCTCTTCTAAATTATTGGTGCCATTTTCATCTTGTTTGTGATTTGTAATTTTAAAATTCTTTAAGACTTCTCCAATCGCTTCAACCTCTGGATTCTTAGATTCTGATGCCAAACAGGAGTTGCTCAAACTTAGAAACAAAATAAAACTTGAGATTACATTTAATGAGTAGTTCACTTTAAATAGGTTCATGAATAGGCCTCAAATAAAATCATAATAGAAATTAGCGCTTAGCCAAAAATATGCAAATACCTAGATTATGCTCAACATCTAAAAACGCAAGTTGATTTAGAACATAATTTTTGTTTTAAATCAATTTAGAATTATGCTCTCGTGTTAACTTAGATATTTAACGCTAAAATTCGAATAGGATTGAACTATATTCTTGTTATGCCTCCAGCTAGGCATGCAGGGCATTTTACCAAGTGATTTTCTATGTTTTGGTGACAGCTCTTGTGCAAGGGGTGGTTGTTTTCGCAGGTGTGTATCATTTGATTTGATTCAATAGTCTGATTACAATAGGTACATTGCTGTCCTGAAAAGGTGTAATAGTTTAAATAAGAAGTTAAAAAACGGGAGGTTTTCTTGGATCTAATCTTACGCGTGGGTTTGGGGGGAGATTCCGAGCATCTATATTTAATACCTTTACATAATATATATACTGATATGATTCCAGTTATTGCAGATCCAATGCTTAAAGTAGTCCATTCACCTCTGCCATGAGGCTTTTGATACGTTAAACTCTCCCTCAGCTGTATTTCGTTGGTTTCTTTAATTTTTCTTAGATCCAAAAAGCATTCGTGCAAACCTAATTCAGCTTCTAAGCTGTTAATACATTCCGGAACCTGGCAATGCTCTCTACTATTATCGACCTCACTACAATAAGTCGATCTAAACCAATCGACTTTATTTTCAAAAGTAGCAAAAAAATCATCTATTTGTGGTTTGGCTGCTGCTGGTCCTAAGTATTCAAATATTGTGGTACGATTCCCAATAGCTTCTTGTTTACAATATGAATCTGTACTAGTGAGTGGATGTTCTAATTCGTGCAAGTCAAGGGAAAGATCATCTGTTACGCAAAGCCCATCGAGATATAAGGGTTGCTTTATTCTTTCAATGCTAAAGTACATACCTGCTGAGCTTGTCAATATACCGAGAGACGCTAGAGTCATAACTTTAGTATTTATCGCTCCGAAGCCGGGTTTGCTGCTACATAGAAGCAAAAAAATTGAGATGTTTAACAATATTTTTTGTTGTGAGAATAACTCATCATCGGACCTAATTAATGGTTTTGATATTTTAATTTCTATAAAAATTTCTAACCGTGTTCCATTGCTCATAAAGACAAAGTGCATTAAGAGATTTAACCGTCTTTTTCCATATTTTTCCACCATTTTTTAGATTGGAATCCACCATCTAATCTCACTAGCTCTCCAAGTTGGGGAGTTAGGAGTGATATACCTTTGTCTTTAGTAGCTTGATATATTCTTTCAACAGGTTCAGCCCAGTGATGCATTGCAAGTTCAAACATCCCCCAGTGAACTGGTATAGCATGTTTGGCTTTTAAATCTGATAAAGCTTCAGCAGACTGTTCGGGAAGCATATGCACTTGAGTCCATCTCTTGTTATATTGACCACACTCTATGAAAGCAAGATCGAATGGTCCGAGCTTTTCTCCTATTTCTCGAAAGTGATTTGCATATCCTGAATCACCACTGTAATAAATATTATGGTTTTGACTTTTTATTGCCCAAGAGGCCCAAAGTGTTTTATTGCGGTCGTTTATGCCTCTCCCCGAAAAGTGTTGGGCTGGAGTTGCAGTTAAGGTAAGGCCCTTAGCTTCATAATTCTCCCACCAGTCACGTTCAATAATTTTTTCAGGTTTTACACCCCACGTCACCAGATGGGCTCCTACTCCGAGCGGAGTAATAAAAGTAAGGTCTCGATCCTTTAGCTCTAAAATAGACTCCCTATCGAGATGATCATAGTGATCATGGGAAATAACAACCAGGTCTATTTTTGGGAGGTCTGTAACCTTTAAAACTGGCTTTTGAAATCGTTTTATTAAAAAACTAACTGGAGACGCAGAATTTGAAAATACAGGATCAACCAATACTGTGACTTCATCGAGACGAAGTAAGAAGCTTGAATGACCTAACCATATTATTTTCATGTATTTAGAGGGACTCATAAACTCTTCAAGATCGGGTTTTTTTTCAGGGAGTTTTCGTTTTGGAACAGTTTCAATTTTCGAGAAAAAATAGTCGCCAGCAAGTTCAAGTTTACTATTGTTAGCCTCTCTATTTTTTTCAATATGTGGAATTTCATTTTGAAATTTCCCCTTTAGTGAATCAAAATTTTTCGATTTGGTGAATTTTGTTCTTTGCACTTCTTTAGGGGAAGATCCAATTGCTCCACACCCTGCGGAAAAACATATACTTGATAGTAACGCTGATTTAGCCATAATATTCCTCATCATCAACTAACCTTAAAATTAAAAAAACACAATTTATTGGAATTGGGATATCTTTATTTTTTTTCTATGCTTAAGCATCTAAGCATGAACTGATAAAATTTAATTTCAGAAATTTCAGAATTCTTTAGTTGAAATTCAATTGCTAGGTTTAGGAAATTCATGATCAAAGCATAAATGACTTCATTGTCTTCATTCATTATGAGCTTGTTTTGTTTAGCAGAATTTAAAGCTAGCTGGAAGAAAAGCATTTCGCTTTGAATTTTTTCTTCGATTTCAGGACAATCAAACCTTGAATGATGAACTTGCAAAACAAATTTATGTTTCTGCGGAAATTTAAGAGCCCAATCTATATAATTTAACCACATAGTGCGTAGCATGCTTTCAAAGCTGGCATTTGGATCTAAGCCCTGTTTAATTTTCCGCAGGGTTTCCATTTTAGTACTTAGATAAGCCTCCTTGATAAGAACGTCTTTAGTCGGGAAGTACTTGAACAAGGTGGCATTGCCAATTCCTGCATGTTTTGCAATTGATTGGGTAGACGTATTGTCGAACCCATTATCTCCAAATAGTTCTATTGCTGCTTCCACTGCTATTTTTCCTTTATCTACTTTCATTGAGACCCTCATAATTAGACCGATCGGTTCTTTCTTAATTCTAGTTTGGACAAACCACATTTAAGCCTCCTGACTCATAGATTCAGAATAGAGACAAATTAATTCTGAAAAAAATGCTTATCCAACAACATTTTTGTAGTTTCGAACGGTTTTTTTTATAATGCATTAGCAGCAT
>JBGCDR010000296.1:0-7381 GCA_045105515.1 Oligoflexales bacterium | reverse complement strand
ACGCAGCTTCTTCAAAGTTAAGAGTCAGAATTGATAAGCTTCGTGATGAAATAGGTTACGCAGCAGCAGGTCTTTGGAACTATAAAATAACATAAATTAAGCTACCAAAGGGTTTTATCAATTGTTAGACAACTCTACTGTTGGAACCATAATTTTCTTGGTATGAAAGGTTGTCATTTTGGCCACACGATACCATGAGCACCATACTAAAAAGTATCGAAAAAAGAGATCTAGCCTTCATAATCACAGCTCCTTACTCCTAGGGTAGAGTTCGATCCAAGCCAAAAAAGTATCTTCTGGCCAACAATTGATTGATGATTTTCGACATAAAAGATAAAGAAGAATGCCACGAATATACAAAGATGCCTGAGGCTGGTCAAGTGCAAGAATAAGGCTAACATACTGATAATGATTAGAGTAATCTAGTAATCGCGAAGTTTGCTATGAACCCATTGACGAAAACCATAACGATTTTCATCTTCACATGGAGCTAAAAATGGGCTTATATTTTTTTCATTGCTCTAGTTGATTTAAACAAACAATGGTAGTAATAACATATAGTTAAAAATACACTGTTTTTTTTAGGCTTTGATCTGTAATTTAGTGATGGGTTTTAGGTATAATTTGATACCTAAATGAAGCAATTGTTTTAACTGTATATTTTTTTAAAATAAATAGATGCTATTTGAAAAGGTTCTTATCACCAGCAATTGGTTCTGGATCAAGTCCTTCAATAATTCGATAAAAATTATTGATAATTTGATGAAAAAGATCAATTTGCTGACAAACACGATCAAATATCTGAGCGTCTTGCATTGCAACTTTCTTGATTTTTTCGACAATATTATTAATTTGATTTTTGAAATCAGGATTTGCTTTACCTAATTCTTCAAGGAGATTATAACTATCCCAAAGTTCATCTATAATATTGAGCCCAACCTCATCTAAAGAGTTTTGCGCATTTCTGATTTTCCTTATCGAAGCATGATCATCAATCTGCTCTCTCAACGTGTCTATCATATTCACTTTGACATCTTTATTATCTCCCGTGGAGAATTGTAACTCGTTTAAACGCATGAGCCGAGTTCCTAAGATTTCAGTCATTCCTCTATGCAATTGAAAACTGATATCATCGTTTCGAGCCAAAAGCTCACCAAGAGTCTTTTTGCTGGCAAACAGTAGTAGGACCTGATCATTTGCTTTTGCTGTGTATGGAGGGCGATAATCTCCAATCAAACAAAGCAAGCCAAAAGTTTCCTTTTGGGATGCTTTTCCAAAAGGTCGCTCACTCGAGATTCCATAAATATCAACATTGCCACCGACGATTAAATAGAATCCGTCCATTGGTTTGTTATATTCGACAATACTCTCGCCTTTATCAACCTTTTTGAAGTCAAATACCTCCTCAACAATGAGGTCAATACTTTTTTGGTTCAAATATTTAAATAGGGAAATGGTAGTCAAATCAAAAGGAAGGTTAATAAATTTTGGAGCTAGCAATTTTAAACCCAATTTGAAGCTTAAGCGATACTATTACCTATAATCTTAGCATATTCCTTTGCAATTTTCATAACCGTATGACTATTTGATTACTAAACACAAAAAACAACTTGTCAATCAATCTCTTACAGGTACAATTTCTCGTAAAAATTATTATTTTATAAAGGGATAGCTTATGAAAAAACTTATTTCTCTGGTATTACTCTATTCTCAGATGAGTGCAACCCATGCTTTGGGGATCAATTCTTGCGAAGATTTCTTCTTATTAAACTTAGCTCCAGGATCTGTTTGTGCGACTAGAACCAATAAAACCCTCTACAAAGAGAAGGACAGCTTCAGCATTGTTAATAGTACAGGCAAGGGGTTCAAACTGTACATTCCTAGTACAAACCAGGAACTTACTCTCCCTGAAGCTAGGGATTTTTGCAAGTCACAAGGTTTGCGTCTACCTAGCGTTAAAGAATTGCAAGAATTTGTAGATGAAACTTTTTCAGCTCGTTTGGGTGGCATTACTAGCTGCCAAAATGTTAATCGCTCCTTTTTTAACGCAGAAGCTACATCAGATCAAGGAAGTAAGAATATTATACCTCTTGAAGGAAAAGCTATTTTGTCTCAAGAAGATTTTGAAATCGCTGCTTTCGATTTTTCTAGTAACACTGCAGTTGTTAGGTATGAGCAACAGAAGTTCAATGCTTCGTGTATTGAAAATGTTGACCAAGCACCAACTGTTGAAATTATGAATGAGCACGATTGCTCTGAATATTGGCTTGCCTCAGCTGAACTTGGTATAAGTTGCAAGCTAGAAGATGGCGTATCTTTGACTAAAACTATTTCAGGTTTTGCATTTTCAGACGGTAACTTTGTTTCCAAACCAGAAAAATATACTAATGTTTCAAGTCTTAATGAAGGGCAAGAGTACTGCGCTAATCAAAGCATGAATCTCTTAAGCTCTAAAACCCTTGATTACCTTTTGAAGGGTATAACTGACAAAGAAACAGCCAGAAATCCACAAATTTTTTGCGTTGCTGAATTTGCAGGTTCAGAGACAGCAATTGTTGATGATCTGTATTCAAATAGTCAGATTGAATGGAATTTCACTTACAATAGCACGAGTTCAAGTTCTGGGAGCTTAATAGGTTATAGAGTTGTTTGCGAACAGTAGGCAACTTTACTTTTGCTATTGATAGTTAGGAACTAACAATGTCATCCTTTTCTTGAGGAGTGGTAACATTCCTTCAAGGCTTGTTGCAAGTTTCTGGTCAAAGTTCTTATCACTCCTACTTAATTGCTTTTCAGCAAGTTTGTATGATTCATTTGATTTGTAGATGAGTGTTGCTCCAATTGCGGCTGCTATTACTCCTATTCCACCAATTCTAAGGTTTGTTTTTTTAGACTTAAAAACCCTCAATCTCTCTTCCAATTCCAACTCCTTGGCTTTGTAAGTGGTGCTGGCATTTTCGAGATCAAAAGAGCTGATTTCAATGTTTTTGCTAGTAAGTAATTTTTTTGCTCGCGATGAATTTGGGTTATTTAAAACAATTTTGGCTTCATTAGCATCCAAGCCATTCACATTTAGGTCTCTGAATTTTTCTTGAGCAATCTTCCCTAATTCTTCTGATTTAATGCGCAAGTCTCTTGCAGCAACTCCAGCATCAGATCCTAAAATAAGGGCATCTGATATATTAGATATAGCCCAAAAGTCTCTGAAATTCCATTCACCATCCGCTAAAGTAAAAATCGCTGCTGTCAAATTTAGAACTACAAGCAAAGGAAACAAGATCGCGCGAGTACGTGGATAGTGAGAAATCAGTGCTAGAAGCATCATTCCACTTCCCAAAGCCAGAGAAATTACTCCCCCAATATATAAACCTTTATGAACTTTTTTCTGACCTCCTTCACCACTTTCCACATTAGCCATGCAAGTTCGGACATCACTTTTGGAAACTGGGTCACCAAGAGCATTCAAAAGCTCTTCAGAATTTTGTACAAAGCGCATATGGCCGCAGTATCCAGGGTTATGATATATTACGGCAAATGTCTTTTGTTCATCCGAGCTCATGGATCTCAGATTTTGTTTGGTGAAAGGAGATTGATCGTTATATTTTTCATCAACAAGGGCTAGTTGGGCTCCACTCTTTTTAGCTGTCAATGTAAGAAAAGCTGCCTCCTCTTCCCAATTTAAAATTGATTCAGAAAAGGCATAAGGTCCTTGATTAGCGATATTCTTGACTAAAGACTGGTGAGGCACATTGATCTCTCCAGTTAGGGATAATGCTTGTTCCGTAATTACAGCATGAACAGCAATACCTTGTTCGATGGCCTCTTGTTCCAAATCCATAGCTTGCAGGACTTTGTCATTGCCGGAAAGTCCGGGGAAATATTCGGCTTTCACCAAAGCCTTTCCAGCAGGGCTACATTGGTTCTTTTTGTAGTCAATTACGTCAGGACAATGCCTAAGGAAGGCTGTTAAATTTGCGCCTTTCCAATCCTTTGGTATCGCATAGTAAATAGACATGTTTTTTGTAGTCTTTATGGTCCAACACTTTGGACCATTGCAAAGGCTAACCTCATTGACAATACTGTCCTTAATAAGATTCCAACGAAGGCCAATAGCATATAAATCAGATCCAGCTATAGGGACTCTAAAGATATCAATTTTGGGGGCTGTCCAATCACTTAGATCTCCCTGTTTGTTAGGCGTTCCAACAAACCCACCTTCAGCTGTTCTTGAGATTCCAGGAGTTACAGGACTGGCACCTTGAAATTGCCCACCCTTTGTTTTACAGGCTGATGCTAGTATCAAACCAAACATCATAAAGAATATTTTAAAATCCATTGAAAATACCTATGAGATTAAGATTCCACAGTGTAATCGGACAATTAATTGAAGAGTTTACTTTATCTAAGAAATTGATAAAATAATTTATATATAGATAAACAAATATTAAATATAATTAGATTATATAGTTAAATTTTATATTAATATGTATAATATATTTAAGATATAGAATTACAACCATTTGATACTGATTATTTGCTGTAATCACACTATTTAAGTACCTGTAAAAATGGATCAATATCATATACCTGCATTAATTATAGATATTTACCGATACTGTAATGTAACTAATAATAAGAAATGAGGAAGACATGTCCTTTACCTTTAAGTGGATTATTTTAGTCCTTTTTTTTCTAAATGCCTGTGATAGCTCAAATTTTATTGATGGGCAAACTAGCAAGAAATCTGAAAAGAAATCGGAGGACTTGTTAGCTGAAGGGGAAATGACTCAAGAAGAAGTGTCCTCTGAGGAAAAAGAAGAAAAAGATCCTCTACCCGAAGAAAATAAGGTTGAACCACCTAAGGAAGAAGAGCCCAAAGAAGATCCTGAGGAAAAACCCGAGTTCACTGATTCGGTCCAGGAATTTACCTATGGAGATCCAAATCCTCAGGTAGACTATCTATTTATTATTGATAACTCGGTTAGTATGAACGCAATCTTGGATAAGGTAAATTTAGGTTTTAGTTCAATTCTTCAAGATACTAGCATATTTTCTAATGACTCAAAGGTTGCAGTTATGAGCACCATGATTGGCCAATTGGGTGAAAATGGTAATTTAAATACCATCAGTGATTTAGTGAAGCCTTACAATGGGATTGAACTTGAACCTGGATTTTTGAGTTTAGTAGATTATGATTCATATTTAGAATATATCTCATCCCAGGTCGTTCCCCAAAACATGAAAGATAGATGGGCACTACCACCTTGCACTGAGCAATGGTTTTCCCCCACCCAAACTCACCAAGACGGTCATTACTGCTTTGAAGCTGCTAGTCAGATTTCAGCATCAGCTTTAGCTGTAGAAGCAGGGATTAAATCTTTCGAGCAACTACTGAAAAAAAATCAAATGACGCCTTTGTTTCGTGATGGCGCAATTGTAAATGTAATTTTTGTATCTGATACTCATGATCCTGGAAGGAACACAGATCAAGCCTATCTTGATAGTCTTTTAGATTATGCGGCATTTAAAGAAAAACTTAATTTAATTCAACCTGTTGTTGATTTGAAATTCCATGCGATTGCCCCTGTGAACGAGGATGAGTGTGGAAATGAGAAATTATGGGATCTATCTTATTTCACTCTAGCTCAAGCTTCAAAGGGACAAACCGGAGATGCATGCCTTTTGGATGACTACCGAGAGCTAATGAAAAATCTCATAGCCAATGGCAAAATTGCCTCGCCATCTTTTAAGCTCGAAGCCACACCAGTTGACATGCCGGAAGTTCATGTAAATGACGAAAAAATTACGGATTTTGAGTATAATGAAGAAACCCTGACTGTTACTATTCCTAGCTTAGATCCTTATAAGCAGGCCGCAGTTGCTATTCTCTACAAAGTTTTATATGCCAATTGAAAATTAATTTCTGGCAGTAACTTCCCTCTCATGCTTAGTTTTTCACAAATCAGTATCGAGTTCCCAGGAGTTTGCGAGGGATCGCAAACAGCCAGTAAATATCTCAGGATCTTTGGTAATGTGTGAAAGAACCAAACTCCCTTGTATAGAAGATAATGCCTTAATAGCTTCTTGATTCGGTGTTGGATAAGCAAGATTATGAAAAATGGTGACCAGCAAATCAACCCATGACTCTGTCGCAGTTTTTAATTTTGCAGCAATGTCTTCTTTGATTTCGCCAACAGAAAAAATGCTGATAAAGCACTGGTCAGTACCATCTTTATAGAAGTGTTTTAGAGCGATGAGCATCTTCCGAAGCTTTTCCTTGGGACCTGCATCGGTTTGCAAGTGGACTAGTACCTCATTTTCCAAACTTTCTAGTGCTCCGAGTATGACTGCAGAGGCCATATCTTGCTTCCCTTTAGGGAAATAATGGTACAAACTGGCTCGCTCTAAACCTGTAGCTTGGGTAAGCTTCGAGAGAGTGGTGCCGTGAAAGCCATGCTCACGAAAAACTTTGGTTAAATCTGCAAGCAGTTCTTCTCTCGATTTAGACGCCTTTCGCATGTTACCTCAAGGCCAAGGACTGACAAAGCCAGTCAGTTGTTTAATCAAAAAGTGCATGAAAGTATTTTAGCGTGGGTTATATTCGCTAGAACCCCAGCTTCCCAAGAACCTTCAAGTAAATCATCCGCTTTTTCTTTGAGCGTATGGGCTACTTTACCAGCGAAGTGCTCGCTTCGGGCCTCTTCATCGGGGAGAACATCATAAATAGCAAACGTTGATTTGTCTATCCTTAGAGCATACCATAGGTAAGTTTGTGGTTCGCCTTGTTTAACAAGGTCGGCTCCTCCAGTTAAGAATGCAGCTAAGTCTTCTTCCTTACCAGGCTTTGCTCTTAGCTTAATCATAGTTGCTAAAGTTGAGGGCTTTGTTGGATTCTTTCTGACTAAAGCTGATAGTACTGTTGAATGTTCAATATTGTTCAAGACTCCTTGGTCCCAGCCTCCCTCAACTATTTGAGGAGCATTTTCAGCTAAAGCTTCTGCTACCTTACCGGCAAAATGTTGGTTTCTTCCTTCTTCAGTGGCAAAGAAGTCAATGATACGAAATCGACCATTGCCCTCATCTACCGCAAACCACTGGAGAGTGTTTGGTTCTGTTTGTTTAACAAGGTAAGCTCCTGTTCCGAGAAAATTTGCAAGATCCTCAGTTTTTCCGGCTTTTGACTTGATTTGAATAGCTGTACCTAATTTGGGGTTCTTGTAACTCATTTTCTTTTCTCCTTTGTAAGTAGTGTCTGGTCGGAAACTAAATTCTTGCCTTTGCAACTCAGTTTTTTTTATCGCGGTTGAAATTAATTTTAAAAAATCTTCTTATTTTCCAGTGATAAGTGAAAAATACCATATTTTCGGCAATTAAATATCTT
>JBGCDR010000295.1:0-5871 GCA_045105515.1 Oligoflexales bacterium | reverse complement strand
CGTTTAATCATAGCATGTTGATATTACATATATATTATATGGCGGTTTTTTCTGTTTTTACATCATATCTTTTGCGGTTTCAGTGATTATACATGGAAAGTAGGTGTTAATGGGAGCTTAATCTTCGTCTTGCCAGAATATATGGTGCCAATATCGATGCATTAGACCTGCTATATGGTTAGTAAAGTAGGTAGAGAATGATGGAGGATTATGGCTATTAAAACATTTACAAAAAATATCCCAAAAAAGAACTCCCTGAAAAATCGGCCTATAAGATTTGCGGTATGGATAAAAATGTTCAAATGAAAGCTGTTTTACAAGCTCTTTTATTGTATGTACAGAAATACCGGCTTTTATAAGATCTTTAGAAAGCCGAAGTCCATCTGATATTTTAAATGATTTTTTGTTGACCACCCGTCCATTTTTCTTTACTTGATCCAAATTAAATTTTTGAATAGGCTCTAGATGGCTTGGATAACAACGAGAATCCAGCGCAAAAGTATCAGGCAAGTAGAATCCGTTTTTTCCAGGATCAATAGGTGGCCAACTTTGAAGAGACCCGCATATTCCAATAGAAAAGTTCTTCTTTGTATACTCTTCCCATATTGGAACTCCCTTAAAACTAATGGGATCCTGTCCCAGAAATCTTATGCCATGGTCACAATTATTTAATCCTCGATGAAAGGAAGGCCATGTAATCCAGGGAGATAATTCACGGTCATCATTAGAAATAGTTGTATAAGTTTCCTCGGATTCAAAAAACTTACTTATATTTGGGTAGTCCTTATTGTTTAAATATAGGTCAAGAACTTTCCAAGGAACTTCGTTAATTTCAAGAACAAGAATTGGCCGTGGAATCATAAATAGCACCATTGCCTTAATTATTTGATATTCCAAAAGTATTACATTTACATATTCCCTTTGTCAAACGAATCGACAAACTTGCATGGTTGAAAGAACCTTCAGTGTGCTGGTTTCAAAAAAACTTTACCGCTCACTTTGGAGGTAGGTTCTATTAGTTGATAAAAAATCTGTATTTGGGGAAAACAGTATGTAATAATGGGGTATTCAAAAGAATATAACAGCATATTAATAGAGGCTGGGTTGAAATGACAATGAACAAAGCACTCTCTAGGGACCACATAAGTTCTAGCCAAGCTACTATAGACCTTATTGATTTACTATTTTTTTTCTGGAAAAAAAAAATATTTATCGCAATAGGAGTATCTTGCGGTGTAATTTTCAGCTCAATTTATAGCATATATAGTACTCCCGTATTTAGGAAAACCACTTTCTATGCTCAATCGAAACTAGAGACTACAGAGCAAAGCCTAGAACAAGATGACGTCGTATTAAAGCTTTCCGAAATTATCAATTCATTTCAAGGGTCTGGCGCGATTTACGATAGTTTGATAAGTGATTCAGAGAAAATAAAGGCAATTTTTGCCAAAAAAAATATTGATAGAGGTATTTTTTCCTCATGGTTTATATCAACTAAAATAAAAACACCATCCCCAGGTCTCTCAGTTGCTTCCATTGGCAACAATGAATATGCATTTACGCTTTTTCTCCCCATAAAAACAGGTGAAGAAAAAATTGGGATAAATCTGGTAAATGCGATAAATACCATGGTTGATAATCACAATTCAAGCTCACAAGCTCAGGTATTGAAGGTGAAACAAGCTAAATACGCAGATGCAAAAAATTCATATGAAGAATCGATAAAAAATATAGAAAAGGGTGCTTATGATGATAAGATTCAACAAATTGAAATTGAAATGACTTCTTCTGTCATCAATTTAGCTATGACTCTAAAGAATCAAGGTCACGAAAAATTTATATCTTTACTTCGGTCTGAGCAGGAGAAAGATATTGTTAGGAAGTTAAGTTCCGATTTTTCAGTACTATATGGAGTAGCTTTCAACACCAATGCACTAAGTAAAGAAAAGTTAGATGAAATGCATGCTCGCCAAAAAAAATTAATGTCAATGCATGATATCCATTCTCATAAGCGGGACCTGAACACGAATTCTCTTTCTATCTATCAAAAATCATATTTAGATGCTCTGGAAGAGATTAGTAAGCCTATAAACTACTCCGCTTTCAATCTTCCAAAATTTAAACTGAACCAAGAAAACTATGCAAGCATGGTAAAAGGCAACAATATAGAAACCAAAGTCGTTAACCGCCTTAGGCCAGTAGTTTTAGCGACCACGTTTAGCTTTATTGCAATTTTGCTTTTTTTAATTTTCTTATTCATAAAATCAAGGTTTTATGATGACCTATTTAATATTGAAGTTAAAGAAAATAAGTAGATGGAATCATGAACCGTAAAAAACAACTAAATATTAGTAGTGATCTTACATTTATGGTGCTTTTTGTAACTGTAACAGCACCGATAATAGCTTTTTTTTCTTATTATTTCAATTTGCCATTTATAGAAGGAAAAGGTGCTGCACCTGCTGTTGCTAGCGACGCGATCCATTACTACAATTTTGTAAACAAATACAATAATTTAGAAATCTTCAAGTTCTCTTCACCTGAAACTTTTGGTCTCAAATTCCCTGCTCATTTGTACATGTTACTTGATTACAATCTAATCAATGTCCTCTTGTGCAATGTTGTCTTATATTATTTCATTATCTATAAATTTCTCAAAAAAACAGATAATAAATTGATATTTGTACTTTTGCACATGAGTTTTTTATATTTATTTGGATCTTTTACACCTCCTAACAAAGAAATCGGTACTGTCCTGTCTTTGCTCTATTTTTCATATTTCATCATGTTTGGGGGTTCTTGGTATTTGGTTCTTTCTTTAGCTATTTCTTTTACCGCAAGGCTAGAGTGCATGGTTTTCATAGGCATGGCCTCTATCTATTTTAAAATGTTTGAGTATATCGACTTTAAATTAAGAAAGCCGCTTCATATTTCTGCAATTCTTTCAATGGTCTTAGTTCTGTCTATTGTTTTTGGGCAATATAAGGCCACCAGAAGAATGGAATTCGAAGGAGCTGCACTAATTTCTCCCCTTGGTGGATATACAGCTGTAACTGAATTATCATATAGAGGATTTCTCTTTTTTACCTTCCCATTCCATATGCTATGGAATTTACTTGGTAACCTTCCTCACCCCCAGCAAACTCTTAGGAGTTTAAATAACACTTTGATGTATTTTTCCCAATTTATGCATTTGATCTTATTTATCGGTTGTACCATATATCGAAAAGTGAGAATAACTGAAATAGGCGTCCTTTTTTTCTTCTACGTTCTTGCCTTCTCATTATCTCCCACGGTTATTCATAGATATGTTTTACCAGGTTATATATTGTTAATATTAATTTTTTGCTTTGATGAAGATAATTTAAATGGATTTTCCAAATTTAAAATACATAAGTACAAATAGAATTTTTCATTATCTCTATTCCACTGTCGTATCAATATCGCTATTTCTATTTATTTTACACATCGTTCATAACGAGCATCTTCGAATCGTAGATGGCATAGCTTTTTCACTGTTTCTGGCACTTGGATCTACTTTTCCTAAATCATGCATTTTTCTGATGTTGTGTTGCCTAACTTGGTTTGAACATCCCCTTCTTTTACTAAATTACCCTAACCATTTCTTGTCAGATTCAATTATTCTTGGCGCTTCAATTGGAATTTTAATCCGAACACGCTTTAGCGAGAGTAAAACACTATCATTTAATATCTTAATGCATCCTTTATTTCTAGTATTTGTAATGCTAACTGCTATATGCATATTTCAGTTTTTAGGTATGGTTTGGCATTGGAATGCTATGAGTCCTGAAGGTATAAATTTTTTTAGTATTTCTGGCCTTGTCGGCAGGAATATTCATCTTTGGAACATTCAGTCAAATCCAATCCACAACCTCTCTGTTGCTCAAGGATACCTGATACAAATTCAGTTAATTTTTATAATTATGCATTTTTCGAAAAGATATTTTAATATCAAAAGACAGCACCTGGCATACTCACTAATATTCGGATCCATTCCAGTCTTCATATATGGAATATTGCAATCAGATCTCTATAAAATAATTTCTACAAAATACACTGTCGATCCAGGAGCTACTTTTCAGAATGGTAATCATCTGAGTTTTTATTCAGCTTTGATATTCATTCTAATGCTATGGATCACAGTAAGAAAAAGTTTGGGTACATTTATATTGTCTATTTTAGTATCTCCGCTTGCACTATGGAACCTTTATATTGGAAGAGGACGCACAGCTTTAGTTTCGCTAATACTAGCGATAATATTAAGTCATATTAATGAATTGTTCATAATTTTAAGAACAATTCAGAAAAGATTTTATGTAAATTTTTCTCTTTTGATCTCAGCAAGCCTAGTATGCATTATTGTTTCTTCCGGAGCCTACTATTTTTGGAACCAAGCAGGATTCTTAGGACTTAACGAAATCGAAACATTGGTAAAAAACCACGATCTGATTGGGCTGTTCTATGCTGGTGGAAGGAAGCAACAATTTTTACAGGCTTGGATGGCATTCCAAGAAAATTGGTTAATCGGTTTAGGAACTGGTGCCTTTTTCAATCTTGCTGGTTTGAATTATGAGATTCACAATTCGGTTCTAAACATTGCGGTAGGTTCAGGTATAGTTCCAGCTATTCTCTTTATATTAGCTTTCGTAGCTTATATATATACAATTCTATTTTGTATATATCAAAAGAAGACTAAGTCTATTTCTCATAACCGCGTTTGGTCTTTAACAATCGCTTTATATTTGCTCATTTGCACCATTCCCGATACATTTTTGTCCTTTCGCTCTTTATTATCAGTCAGTAGTTGTATTATTTGTATAACAATTTACAACCTGTTGGAAATTGACTATTTTAAAAAATACAGATTAACATTTAAAAGATCACTTATTGTTCTCTCGTTATTGATATCTTTTCTCTCCGTATTAGCTTTACTATGTCCTCCAAAATATTATAGATCAACCCATGCATATAAAGATCGAAATTTTGATAAAGTACTAAATAAAAATTATAGGTGGCATCGACAGGATACTTATTGGAATTTAGAGGCTTCACAATGCCTCACAGGTGAAATATTTCCTTTTCCTAACTCAAAATCTAAACTAGAATACCAACTGGGAGAGTTAGATCTAGATGATCTCCTAAGCAATTTTTCAAATTATACGACCCATGAATTATTTGTAAAAGATCAGCTCGATAAGAGTTTATATTTTGATAGTAGAAGGTGGCAAAACATTTGCATATGTAATTCCAAAAAGTCTACGAACACAATCTATATGAGCGCCAGGCAAGCTGAATTATTAAGCATAGCTAAAACAGCGTATGGAAAAGATGATAGAGTAATAGCCTTCGGCATTTCAGAAATGAAAACATTTAACATAGATAAGAGAAAAGAAAAATCTTGCGCGCAAACAATAATTTTTTAGCAAAAGTCCAACAGATATACACGATTATTTTGTATTTTAAACCTTATGTTTAGTAACAAGTGAAATGGTTTAAATATTATTAATGAGATTTTCTCATATTATTAACAAGTAGAAGTGGTTCATCATGGGCTTGTCACTAACTTAACGACTCTGGATTTAAATCCAGAGGTTAGCTTGAGCAGACTAAAGTCTTGCCAGGCCCTACCAACATTACGGATCAACTTCGAACCCGTCCTGTCTATGATTGGGATGCTTATCATGATGTTCAATATATTCTTTGATCATTTGTAACTACCAATCCTACCATTGTTGAATCAGTAGCGCAGATTTTTTAAGATCACATCAGTAGTTTTTATTTATTTACGACAAGTGATTCTTTTTGATCATACAATTTTGCATATACGTAGGGAGTATAGTCTTGAGGGGA
>JBGCDR010000294.1:0-3681 GCA_045105515.1 Oligoflexales bacterium | reverse complement strand
ATACCTTTGCTCATAAGTGAGATTGGCAGACATAAATACCCCTTTCTTGCAAGCAGATTAGCCTCATAGACTAAACTAAATCCGCCTTCCGAAGCGATGGAATTTTTTCTTCTGCACTTAATCTAGCAATCCGCCAAATGTTTAGCAGCATTATGTGGAAGAAATTAGGGAATATCCTGAAAATTACTGACAAGATATCTCTGGAAGACTAATCTAATCGACCTGAGCTGGTAGCTTATTTTATATTTTTCCCTTAAGTATTTTTGCAATGGTCTCAAAATCTATCCCTAAACTTTCAATTTCTTCTATATGTGAGTTCCATCCATCCATGTAAGTTTCGGCTGAGTGATTTTCTTGTTCTTCTGCAAAAAGAAGCACATTTGCAAAAATTCTATTAAGCTCAAAAAGATTGTCGTTGTATAAATTTCTGCTAGAATCATTGATTTGCATTAAACTGCTTTCTTTTTTGCTTAATTCCGCAAAATTGAACTCTGTTCTACTTTCATTTGCTAGAAAGACCCACCCCATAATACTTTGCAATAAAGGAAAGCAATCAGGACTTCCTCTCCCAACATTTGCTACTTCCTTTAAGTCTGCGTCCACGATTAGGATTGCCCCCAACGCAGCATTGGTATAAGTCACAGCGCTTACGGGATGACTTAATGCTACAATTGCTGAAGCTCTACTGCCAAGGAAAAACAAGTACAAAATTAGAGTAGTTGACAGACTATTTCTTATGATTTTTTTCATCGTTTGTCTCCATATGGTAAATGAAGATTTTTAACGATAAATTTAATCCAAATCAAGTAATATAAGCTGTGCTTTGTGTGAGAGAAGAAGCTAGGGTGAAATACTCAGGTAAAGCTAGAAAAATAATTGTTTGCTAATTCCAATCCTTTAAGCCATACTTTCCAAGAATTTTGTTCATTTCACCAGTTTCTCGAAGCTTCTTCATTCCGTTAGTTAAAATATTAGCAAACAGCGCAGATTCAGACTTGTTTTTAGCCGTAAATGCGATGAAGAGTGGTTTAGGGATACTAACCTGACCAGCGACAGTGAATTTTTTTGAATCCTCACCAAGTTGATTAACCATGTGGTTGAATACTGCTTCATCCTCAACGATTATTTGAACCCTATTGTGGTTTAGCATGTTAATTAACTGTCTAAGAGGTGTATCTCCATGGGTAAATTCAACTCTTTTAGGGAATTTTTTAATAAAAGATACGATTCTATCGTCATAATCATAATCTTTTATTAGACCGAGCATAAGTTTATTTTTACCTAAATCAGCCATATTTGTGAAGCGCCATTTGGTTTTGCTATTCACAATGAATACTGGTTTAAATTGCCCAAGAGAAATTTTAGGAATAGTCAGTCCTTTTGCTTCCGATTCGATAGCGCCAATAACTCCTTCGATTTTTCCTGATTTAACAAACTCTAGACTACGAGCCCAGTTTAAAGTTTGGTAATCTATTTTATAATCATTTTTTGCTGAAATCTGAAAAGACCTCTGTGCTATTTCAACCATAAATCCAGGTTTTTTAGAACCAGGAACACAATTATACGGACACCATTCATCGGCTCTTAGTTTTACTAGCTTTTCATGAGCTTCTATTGGGAATAAGGAATAAAAGCTTAAAGCCATAATGCCAATGAAGTTAATTTTCATGTTTGTTTTCTCCGAAAATATCTGTTTATAATTATTTGACTCTCTTGTGATAAAAGTCTTTTGCATGTTTGTTGGAAGCGATTAATTTAAGAAAATACCTACAATCTTCGCATTTTGCTTGTTGTTAGCGCTAACGCCGCCTCTAAATTTTACCATGACTAATATTTTGAATAAAAATAAAGCTGCGTTTATATACCGCCGCTAAGAGTGAAAGGCTTGCGTAGATTTCTAAGGTGATTAATTAATATATTTTTTAAGAGATAATTAAGTTTATTCCAAATATAAAAATAGACTGATGTAGCTCGTTATTAATCGGGAAGCTCCTAAGTCTGATGGTCTGTTGATATTTTTGTGAGGTATTTTTTCTTAGATTGCTTTTTTTTGCGAAATAAGCACTGAGGCTTTAGATATATAGAAATGATGGTGTTGCCTTACTCGAAGACAATAATTTTGTATGCTAGGGTCCACAATTTTATAATTGTGGACCCTAAAATGAATTAATCAATAGACGATTCATAATGTAATTTTTAATTTACTGTTGGAAAACCATCTCGGATGAACATGTCACATTTTTCACTAACACTGGCTTTTTGATTTTTTACTGCACATTCAACTGTTGTAATGGCTTTGTCAGCAACAAAATCTGCTGCATCTTCTGACCCTGTTAGGTAAAGGTTAGGTCCGACCATTTGCAACAATACTGACTTATGAGGAAGGACTGCTTGTAGCATTTCTTTATAAGCCTTAAGAACAGGCACATTGATACCGTCTTCTCGCTCCTCAAACCGTAAATTAGGTCCCCATTTATGTTGGAAGCATAAGCTATTTAGAGCTCCTTGATCAATTTTTCTTCCATCAATTAACATTAGATTTGGAAAATGTGGTCGGGAAAAAATGCGTCTTGGTTGATCTTCATTCATCGCAGTAGGTTCACCATCGCGAAATTTATAAGGAACCAACGGATAGCTTTCGACTATTTTGTTGTCGTTGTAATCTTGATATTTACCAAGGGTCATAAATTGAGTGAATTTATAACCTTCTTCTTTATCTATTCTGTTGTAAGGCTTTCGGCTTGTTGCAACATCAATTTTGCCTCCAGTGATATCTTCAAAGTCAACCACTCCATAAATAATGGTTTCACTATCTTGAAGATATCCAATGAAGTTACCGAATGCTGTATTCATACAGCCTAAACATGAACCATAGCGCTCGTCGATCATTAACATTTTACCACGTCTTGAAGCTTCAGCTAGCCAACTTAAGACATCTGAAACTCCAGCAGTCGGCTCATAAGGAGGTTCAAGATCAAATATTCGGTTCTTGATTAGATCCATATCTCGCAACTCTAAACCAGAACACCAGTTAAGTGGGTCTTGATTTTTTTTTGTTGTAGCTTCTGCAACTAAGCTTGAGCTAATAGAGAATAAGATCCCTAGTCCAAAAAGTGATTTTCTAGAAAATTTCATTCGCATCCTCACTTGTGAAGTTATGAAATGCCTAAACATGACGTGAAAAAATAAAATAATTTACTGCCTAATTTGCAAAAATATTTTTCCTATGTCAATAGCTTAATAATTTTAGTGAAAGAAAAAGGGCTTTTTTCAAGGTATTTGGGAAAGGTATCTCTGGGCATCTGGATGCCCATTATCTTTTGCTTTAATGAACCATGTCTTAGCTTTTCTAAAGTTTTTGACGACACCCGTGCCTTCAAAATACATCTTTCCAAGCATAAACTGTCCGTCCCGATTTCCTTTATTTGCTGCAGTTTTAAAATAGCTATAGGCACGACCATAGTCTCCACGTGCATAATAGCTATTTGCTAATTTCATCTCTTCAAGGGCTGGAGGCGGGTTTGGATATTCACCTCCACCATCAGTTCCACCACCATCGTTTCCACCACCATCGTTTCCACCACCATCGTTTCCACCACCATCGTTTCCACCACCATCGTTTCCACCACCATCGTTTCCACCACCATCGTTTCCACCACCATCGTTTCCACCACCATCGTT
>JBGCDR010000293.1:0-4510 GCA_045105515.1 Oligoflexales bacterium | reverse complement strand
TTCAAATGGCAAGTAAAGTTAGGTCAACTCAAGGATTATCTTTGCACATCTTCGGTAGACTAGCTGCTGGAATGCTGATGAGAATTTTACCAAGTGCCTAAATCGGCCTATACCAGGAGTTTCAACTGTTGATTGGCATTTAATTACAACATGATTACTAGACAAAAAGTATAATTAAAACGGTGTGAAACAAAATAAATTAGATAATCTTAATTTTTCAAAAATATTTTCCCGATAACTAATTGATTATTGAATCACAAACATGAAATTTAATTTACTTGGAATTAGTTGTTAGTTGCTGACAAAAGCTACGCTAAAACAAATTCCTAACAAATAGGATTAAGTGATGGAAATGAAAAGTACTTTGACTTCGTACGATGAAGAAAACATTGAATCCACCAAATATGCTGCCTTCTCTGGTTTTATTGTGGGTCTTTCAGCTTGTTGTGCTTTAAGTTTCTTGATGATCTACACTCTATTTTGGTAGACATCTCCCCAGATACAGTATCAAGAGCGAAAGATTTAACTTGAGAAGCAAATACTAATCTAAAAAATCTGCACATAATTTATTCTATTAAAAGAAAATAGTTTTACTTGCATTATTCAGCTTTCACTTCCTGCGGTAGTTGGAGAGGTGGGGGTGAAAATCCTTCTTATTGACGGCAAAGTAACTCACAAAATTTGAATCTATTTTTTACATCTAAGTTGCGATTAATATTACCAGCGACTTTTAAATTCATCTTAATTTTTTTTTGTGATCTCAAGGTACAATCATAAATTAGCCCTAAGAACCAACTGAGGAAAAATATGTAGATAATGTTGAGGATAGTGATTGATTGAAGATCTCACATCAATGATACAAATTTTCCTCACAATTCACCTAGTCAGCAAAGTGAGGCTTTAAGCAGTGGTGGAGTGCCGAATTTGGAAAATATTCCGTTCTAACCTATTATAAGATACCATATACCTATATAGATCGTATTGATTGAATTTTGTTAGGGTGGAACATGTCAAAGGTTCTTTTGGTTGATGATGAAAGTTTCTTCATAGATGCTATTGGCTCTACTTTAAAGGGTGAGTTTTCAGATATTGAGGTCCTAGAAGCATCTGATGGCAAGTCTGCCTGGAATAAATATCTAGAATTTATGCCTGACCTTGTTATTACTGATTATAAAATGCCTAACTGGGATGGTGTAGAGCTTTCAAGAGCGATACATAAAAAGGATAATAAATTTCCGGTTGTATTGATAACTGGCTTTGCAGATAAAGTAGATGCCGAACTATTTTCTGATGTGCTACTTAAACCATTTAGCATAGATGATCTAATCACGGTGGCTAGGAAACATTTGTAAAATGATCCAGATTTGGAGTATGAAATAATTTTTAAACATATTTTTGAGTCAGGTTAAATTTTCTACAATCCCCTTAGCTAAAATTTCCTGAATTCATTAAACTCTTACAAACCTCTTGACGCTTCGCTATTTCTAAATATTTTATTTAAAGAATGTACTCTTCCAAACGCGAACGGGCACTTGTTCAAGGTCCGTTAGGATTCTGCGTTTAAGAATTTTGCCAATTATACCATTTCTGAGAAATGGATACCAAAATATATCACAGGTTTCAATTGCAGTTAATTTCTTACTTTGACAAGGAACCTATTTGCTTAATAACCAGGATCTGCTGGACTCAAAAGAGTGGGGTTCAACACAAATACTACAGGGCAATTCAGCTTTTCTAATATGAATAGAGATCAATATATTGATCTTTGTGATCGTTTTGAAGAACAAGTTGTCGATAAGCTCGATCAAATGATGAATCACTTAGATATGCTGGATGATTATAAAACAAAACCTCTAAACATTGAGAACAATTAAATTGCGATAAGCTGTAGGATATTCCTAATTAAATATTTATTTTTTCGGATTTTTGCCTAGAAACTAGAAATCAAGGTTATATTCTAATCACAAGGGTCTTTGCGTACAAGTCCTTAGCAGTTAAAAATAAGATTAAAAATTGAAATTTTTCTTTTGAGCCTATCATGCAATCTACCATGATAGTTCCTTTTCTAAAAATTAATTAGCAAGAGTATTATAATTTCATCAATATAGGACATTAGACAGTCCCTTGACTATTGTGACGTTCTTCTAGGTTTTTCAGACACTCAAGGCGCTTTCCTTCCCACAGACTCTTTTCTATTAGAGCGGGTCCATCATTAGATAATCCAAAAGTATTTAGGAAAGGACTCATTCCATAGCTGATAATGTCCTGCTTGTCATCATTTGGCCAATTGGTAATGTGATCGCGAGACCAGTTAATGGCTGAGATAATGTATTGCTTAATTGATAACTCTCTTTCAGTAGAACCTATATACTGAAAGATTTGATAAAATATCGCACCGTGGTCATGATGAATCCGTGCTACGACATTTTGACGCGCAGATTCATCACTGGAAATTCCAATATCACGCTCTGCTAAAACCATACTTCGAACGTGCCAGACTTTTGCCTTCTCCAAACTTTCTGCGATTGCGTTAAATTCTTTAGCATCATGGAGTGTTTTTGTCCTTTCAATAGACTTATTAAAAGCTTGTCGAGCTGAATTAATGGATTGATTAATGGTAGCTTGAGTTTCGATTTCATGTAGTTCAGCTTCTGTTACATCAGCAAAGATAATAGGTGCTGAAAAGAAGCAGCCAGAAATAATAGATATTAATCCAATTCCTCTGAGAGATAGTTTAGATAACATAATGCTAGTTCCTTATCTGGTGTTCGAGCATGAATTCAAAATGTACATTTTCCTTATAAGAATACAAGTGATTTACTAAATTGATCATCATATTCATATCTCAGATCATTCAGTTAGAAACACGTTTTTCCTTGATGATCAAGACAAACCAAAATTTCAATTCCCGTCAATAAATGACACTTGGGCGACGTTTCAATAAACATAAATAAGAGTATAAAAACTGCTCGTAGTAAGCTATTTTGACTGCTTAACTTGAACAAAAATTGATTGGTGTGACAAGATGTTTAGAATTTTTATAACCCTCCTTTCTATTACTGCATATTCCTTAAATGCTTATTCTTCAAATTGCGAACAACTAAACCCTGAATATCCTAGTGATAGCAACAATTTTAAAAATTATTTGATACTTAAAAATCATGATGAATCAGGAAATCAATTCATTCTTCATGATAATTATTTGGCCCTAAAGTCCAGGGAAACTGTTCTTAAGATTTTTGGATTAGATGATCTTGTTAAAGAGGAACCAAAAAAATTTTTAAAGTTACTAATTGAAGCTATTCCTCATACCCAAGAAACGATAGTAAATGACTTAGAAACCTTTTGCAGCGAAACTTTCCCAAGCAATCAATTAATAAACGGGATCCCTCTTTCGCAAACCCCTGAGCATAAATTAGCGACCATTTTTACAGAACTTACGGTTTGGGAACAGATAAAGGATCAGGTAGGGGATCAAGTCAGATCTCAAGTCTATGATAAGCTCAGAGGGCAAGTCAATGATCGAGTTTGGACTCAAATCAGAGCTCAGATTGATGGCGAAGACGAGAGTCAAGACGTCGCTCAAGTCGAGGATCATATTTGGGCTCCAGTCGAAGATATGGTCGATACTCAAATCAAGGCTCGCGTGGGACTCCAACTTTGGACTCAAGTCGGGGATCAAGTTTGGCGTCAAATCAGACATCAATTGGGGGATCATGTCTGGGCTCAAATCGAAAATCAAGTCAGAAATCATATTAGGGAAGAAATCAAGGATCAAGTTTGGGATCATATCAAGTATCAAGTCGAGGACCTAGTTGATGCTCAATTGAAAGAAGATTTGCAGCAATTTAAATTTGAGCAGGCATATCAGGACGGAGACTTAAACGATTTATTAATACCAGCAATAGATTATACTTTTGCAGTTTATCAACTTGGGACCATAGAAATAAGGCACTCTCAGGAATTTAAAAATATTCAAAAACGACTTGCACAGTTTATTGGAAAAAATATGAGCAAGGAACAAATCAAAAATTTATTGAATAGTATCCAGATCCCTGAAAATCTTGAAAACCATCTGATAAAGACTCAACTAGACTTTCTAAGAAGGCCTTTAATTGATGTTAATGACAATATTACATTTCTGACAAAGCTGCCTAATTGATTGCCCTATCTCGGTGAATTCGTATAAAGCTTTAACCTTTAGCTGGTTTGCCTTCAATAATGGCGCAGTCATCAGAATCCAAATAAACTCGGGCTTCGTATATAAAACTTGATCTTGATTTTCTTTGTGCTTTCTTTACTGCATTATCTATCATGCCATGAACATTTTCGTCATCTCCTTTAACCAAAGGTTTATCTCCACGACACCATTGCTCGGTCATGTCCAATTTGACCCACCCAGTCATGTAAAACTGACCCACCACGGAGCCATAGGCGACGACCTTAAAAATCTCCTATCAGCTTAATATTGAATCAGCAACATTATTGAATGATTTACGATAAGAATCTC
>JBGCDR010000292.1:0-5210 GCA_045105515.1 Oligoflexales bacterium | reverse complement strand
ACCCTTAAAATTACAACGATAAATCCCGCCAATCAGTTATTGAAATTCCTATACATTAAACATATCAAGCCCTCCCAGAATTACGTTTGGGATCAGCTTATCAATATTTACATAATAATCATATAAAATAATAATATTAGCTGGTTAAAAAATTAGACAACTCTAATAAGCAAGAACGCCAATCAGCCTTTACTTTTCTAACTGATTTTGTTTGAGGAAATGAACCGATAGTTGTTGGAAAGTTGGGTAAGAGGAGGCTCTTTTTTTGAGCTTCCATGCGCAATTTAAAAGGAGAGCGATGTTTCATGGAAGGTATTACTCTATCTCGTCTATTCTTCACCAATTGATTATTGGTTTTTATCAGAGTATTTTCTGTCGTTAATACGAACCTTCGTTCTCAATAATTTTCTGCCCTTCATCGGACAAAGCCAAGATATAAATGTTTGAATCTTGTTATCTGTTTTTTTGTGAAAAACAAGAAATAACGGCCTAAATGTATTGATTTTTCCTAACACTATATTTTTAAAATTGGGCACAGCCCCATTCATTCCAGTCAATGCGAACGCTGTAGAATCAGATTCCACTTACTTCTCAATTGGTCCAATAGTGGCAATGTCTGAGAAATAAACTTTTATAAAAAAGCTTTATAAAATTGTTTTATTCGTTGCTAGTTAGCTCATATAGATATAAATAGCCATTATTTCTTATATCAGCTAGGGCATGATAAGCGCTCACTTCTATTACCTGGGAGTCATTGTAGACCATCCACCCTTGGAATTTGTTATCATAGACATAAGTATAGTAGTGCCCGGATTTATGGCTCCTGCCTTGATGAATGGAAACTGCTTTCAGATTGTAGGCTATATTCCCTAGCCTATCTCCGTTGTGTCTGTAATATGGTACCTCTATTCTATGATCAACATTAATAGGAGCGGTGAATTTAGTTCTAAACCATTCACCATTAGCATTTTGTTCAGACCTGACTCGGTCCAACCTAAATATTAAGTTTGCCTCGCTTGCTACTAATCCACTTTCAACATGAGAATCGAGTTTAATTCCATTATTGTTAATGATCTGATTATCTCCGGTCATTGGGTTGACCATAGTCTTTATATTCAGCACACTACTAAAACTTGGCGCTATTTCTCCATCAAAGTTCAGTTTATCTGCATCAACATTGAGGTTTATTATGTGCTCGTCATGACGAATAATTTTTCGGTCACCATCGACAAAATTGACGATTTCACGGAATTTAGGGTAAGGGTATTCTAAATATTCTAATACTTTAGCTGCAAAATCTCGAGAATCTCCTTGCTCTCTCCTCAATCGAGCTCCATCAAATCCACCTATTCTTTCAGTCCCATCAAGATTTTTGCTTGTAGCCGTCAAGGAATCAAAAAATAAATTCAACTCATTCTGGACTAAACCTGAAGACTTTTCTGTCCCCAGAAGGTTTTGCCTTTTATTATGCAAATTAAGAGTAGATTTTTTAAAAGTTTTTCGTAAATTCCATTGATCTGTAGTTTCATATGGAAAGTTTATTAATGCGCCGCGTGCTAGAGGGTTACCTATAAAATTTGGGAAATCGTTTAATTCAAATAGCAAAACTGTAGCTGAATTGGCAAAGCAAGTATTGCCCAAATTCGGTAGACCAGGCTTAAAAGTATGTTTAAATTTTGAATCAGGTTCAAAGCCCTGTTCATACTCTAATCCTTGAATATTATAATTAAATCCTTTGCCATCCGTAAATTCAAAAGTTAGCCGATCTTTCATGAAAATATTTGATAATAGGTAAGTACCTGTTAGTATGCCAACACCAATGCTTGCGCCTAAGATAATCTTACCCACATCCCAATTATACTCATGAAATTTCCGCTTGCGATTTGAGCTTCTTAATGTTCTTAGCTTACGGAACTCCGGCCTGTTTGATGGATGGAATTTTGGAATTATTCTATTGCGCCAATCCTCGGTGGATTCATTCATCGAAGATTTTAATTGGTTTTCTATTTTATTTTCCGAGCTTTCATCTTCTAGTTTCTGGACTTCCTCATTATGATCAAAATTTTTATGCTCTTTTGCAAGTGCGTCACAAGCAAAAATAAGCATAAACTGGCAAAGAAATAATCTAATTGAGATGTTCATGAAACGCCTTCTTCTTGTTTGAAACTTTTTCTAGGATCGTTCCTTATCAAAATTGTACAATTATGTACAGCAAAGAAATTATTGGTCTCGTAACTATTTGAAAGAAATATTCACAATAAAGTTTCCTAATTTATATTTAGAAGCGTTTTAGAACATATCAGGCTGTATTGCAGAACTCTGGTAATAACCCTAGCGGCCAAATGTCCTCACCAAATAGCTGCTAGAATACTGAGTAAATAATCCTTCCCTGGTTTCAATATACGCTCTAACTCCATATTTCCACCACAATACCTGCACTCAAATGGATCTTTTCGCCGCGAGGATGGTAAAACCCTTGATTTCCTTCTGAATACAAAGAGAGATGCGGAGAAAAGGGTGGGATTTGGGTTGAAAATAAATGCTACCTCGAAAATAATGAAAAAGAAGAAGAAGATAAAAATGAGATAGATGATAATCATGGAATAGAGGAATTGAATCAGTTCGAATGATTTATTAAGGTCAGCCTGAGAACATAGCTCCGTTGGAGAATTCTTCTAGGATCTGATAGCAGCGTGAGCATAGAACGAAATTCGTACTTTTGTGTCTTTGTCAATTTAATCCGACACTACTCTTGCAGTACTTCATGACTTAAATGTCTAACTTGTTCACTGCTTTGTATAATGAAGTTATTCCTCCCGGCTTTTCAAAAACTTCATCGGCACCGGCTTCTGTTGCTTGATTAAGCTGAATATCTTTTAGTCCTGAAATCGCAAATACAGTAGTGTCAGGAGAAATAGTCTTTACTTTTCTAGTCAAATCAGTCCCATCCATAACAGGCATTACTATATCAGTAACTATAACTGATGGTCTAATATGAAAAAACATTTCATAGGCTTCTTTTCCATTTTCAGCTCTGAACACTTCGAAATCTCTTTCAAAAATCGAATATAACATATCCAGAACTTCTTCATCGTCCTCGACTACAATTATTTTCTTTTTTTCCAATATAGTCCTCTCTATTTTGCTGGTGAGATCACTGATCTACTATTAACCTACCTTTTTACCACTATTTTTGACTGTAAATAATTCTTGATCATTGAATATTTTAATAAGATCTACCAGTAATATGAGCTTTTCGTCCTCTGTCTTAATGATTCCCGAGATGTATTTATTGTGACTTGACCGCGAATCAATCTCTTCTTCGATTCTTACTAAATCTATACTTCTTACTTCGATGACATCATCAACAATTGCTCCAATGATCACATCATCAGTTTGGGAGATAATAATCGAGGATTTTTTTGGATCTAAGTCTTGCGCAGGCATATTCAATTTTTTTCGCATATCTATAATAGAAATTATCTGACCTCTAAGGTTAATGATACCTCTTATGAAATTCGGTACATCAGGGACTTTCGTGATTGCAGGGAGACTAATGACTTCCTTTACCATGGACAGAGGCATGCAGTAGAGGTTGTCCTTCAATGAGAAAATCATATATTTAGATGATGATTTAATGTCATTTGACGTTGAGTTGTTTTGGTTTAATCGATCTAACATAACTACGTCCTACTCAAAATTAGAATCCGATCTTCCTATCGAAAGAAAAAGCAAAAAATTAACGCGTAATAATAAAAAATATATTTATCTCTTAATCCACAGAGGTTTAACGTATAAAATTTTTGAATTTGAAGATAAAGTTTCTGAAATTTGAGGTAAACTTCTATGATTTTTGGTTAATGCCAGCAAAATAATGCTAATTAAGTCAAAGCTATATTAACCGATGCAAGCAATAGATATTAAATTGTATAAATATAATAACTTACCCTAATACCAGCTTAAGTAAAGACTCTAAATTAATATAATGCAAAAATAAAATGCTATTATTTGCTATAACTTACAAAAAATGTTTGCATTTCTAATACTCTATGGTATGTTTGACATTCTTTTTAAATGACTTTAGCAAGGATCATATGAAGCTCTGTTTGTCGATTTTAATCATATTCTGTCTAACAGTTTTGAATAATACGACTGCCGGGTATTCTATAGAATTTTCCCAGAATAAAACAGAGAAATATGAATATAGCCATCAAAATTTAGTATATTTATTAGGGGAATTTGGCTCTCAATCTAGGCTCAAAGATAGACCTGCAGATATTAAGAATAAGTTGGCTTTAGCCAACCTTTCTTGGGCGAAAAAACCGATCTTATTTTCGGTCTCTAATAGATTTTGGTCGAGAATAAGCAATCAGCATCGATTTACTCAGATTTTCAAGTTGCACTGTTCATACCTTTGTTAAAAAGCCATTTGTTCATTTGATTTACTAACACAACTGAATAATTTTTGATTTTTAGAAAAAGGAATATATAAAAATGGATTATCAATTAAAAGACTTTGCTTTATTTATAGTTTTATCTCTTCTTATTTGCGCAGGCGTTTATTACCTATAGATTAGTTTGTCCCTTTAATCACAAATCTTAGGAAAAAGGGACTTGTTGATCTCGGGAGCCAATTTCGCTCCCTTTTTTACCCCTCTTTTGCTTCTTCTTAGTAACTACTGAAAAGCTTCTTTTATACATTTTTTGTTAATGGTATCTTTCCTAGTAGGAATATTAAGGATGATTATTTGTTTCTAATCCGGTAGACGCACCTGTAGAATCAAGCTCGAGCTCAAGCCCTTTAACTATAGCCACATAGGCAGGCGAAAGCTGTAAATGATCTTCAAGTCCAAGCAGGAAACATACTAAGCGAGAGCCATGTAAAACCATCTAACAATGTAGAATATTTTAGGATTCTAGATATTTATAATCAAGAAAATAACCTATATATTTCTGATATTTGCCAAAAAAAACTACCCAAAAACTCGCAAGCGATCGCCCAAAAATTTCCGAGGAAACTAAGCAGCATGATCTTTGGGATTTTCTAGTTCATAGATAATTGCCTGCAAGGCAGGTCCTATTGAAATCCTAGATAGTCACCTGTAATTTCATTCCTACCCTGCAGTATATTTTTCAGTCCAGCCAGTTCAAAGTAAACCACAATAGGATACTCTACAGTCGTTGATACTGCTCGTGTCGGCATAGTTTTT
>JBGCDR010000291.1:0-2792 GCA_045105515.1 Oligoflexales bacterium | reverse complement strand
ATCTCATACCTTTGCTCATAAGTGAGATTGGCAGACATAAATACCCCTTTCTTGCAAGCAGATTAGCCTCATAGACTAAACTAAATCCGCCTTCCGAAGCGATGGAATTTTTTCTTCTGCACTTAATCTAGCAATCCGCCTCGTTAAATGGACGTTGTAGATGTGGACAATATGCTGAGTAGGCAATCCAATTATCATCGATCTTGCCTAGAAGGTAAGCCTTATTTTGAAATGTAAAAGGATGTGGACATTGAATATCCTTTTCTTTGCCAAGTTTTAAGTTGTTTTCTGAAAATTTTTTAGGATTTGTTGACCTGCTATCGAGAAATATTTGTCTGCTTGTCATCATTGCAACATCTTCATCATAGAGTCGGTGATAGCTGAATTTTAAGACTGGACCAAGAGGTGCTAAGTACCATTTGGTTCTAGGAATATAAAAATCTATGCGCACTTCGAAACCTTCTGGTGTTTCGGGGCTTACGCAGCTTCGAATTATTAATCCCTGCATAAATCCAGATATAACTCGAACGTTCCAGATGCCTCTGAGCTTACAAGCTTGGAGCCGAATAGTTTGCTTGAGACCAAATATTGCTGGCCATAACCCTACCTCGAACTTCAAGGTTTTTTCCCCTTTTGCCAATAGATTTATGCTTGAAAAGGTGCGGGAATGAAGGTGGGGAAGGTGTTCCCAATCAAGTACATTTTCAAACATGCGTTCATGATTAGAATTGATATGCCTTTTGTATCCGGCTATTTTTAGGAGCTTATTCATAGGATCGTATTCTCCCAAAATATTCAATACCCTTTGCATAAGTATTGGATAGTGAATGTAAAAAACACACTTTATATAAGATTTCTTCAATATGGCACCCAATGATTTCTTTAATTATAGCTTCTTAGAGGGTGTTTTGAAAGCCTAAAAAATATTATAACATGCTGATATTTTACATTATAAGAGGCTTCTGTGATTAAAAATATCCTTCCGACATGTCTAGAAAAGAATGGCGAATAGTATCCTCTCACATACCAGAAGAAAAACCAGGAGGACGCCCCAGAGAGGTGTGCGAAATAGCCGTTCTAAACGCCATTTTTTACGTTATGAGAAGTGGGTGCGCTTGGAGGTTGCTACCACATGATTTCCCTGCATGGACAACTGTATATGGTTATTTTAGAGATTGGAAACGTGATGGTACATTCCATAAGATCGCAGTTGTGCTGAGAAAAAAAGTCAGAAAATATCTTGGTCGTGATGAAGACCCGTCTGCTGCATGTGTCGACTCTCAAAGTGTCAAAACAACTGATTTGGGAGGTGAAAAAGGCTACGACGCTCATAAGAATATCAAAGGAAGGAAACGCCACATTCTAGTCGACACGGTAGGCCTCGTCTTGGCTGCTATAGTCACGGCAGCAAATGTTCAGGATAGGGATGCAGCTTTTTTGCTATTCGATAAAGCCCAAGATGAAATGACTAGGCTCGAACTTGTTTGGGCCGATGCAGCATATACAGGAGAAATAGAAAAACAATGCGAAGAAAGATACGGATGGAAAGTCGAAATCGTTAAACGAAATGATGACATCAAGGGGTTCAAGGTTATACCTTTTCGTTGGTAGTGGATCAATAAATATCGTAGGCATAGCAAAGACTATGAGCGGCTAACTGAGACTAGCAGCACTGTAATAGAAGTTGCAATGATACATCACATGCTAAAAAAGATAACTAGACTAGAGGATAAAAATTAGTTTTAACCCATATTTTGTAAACTTATATGGCTATCTTTAATTTCTATTTTTTCGAATATTTGGATAGAAAAGAATTGCTCGTGGAAAAACAGTTATACTTCAATGAACTCAGGTTTTAAAACACCCTCTTAGGCATTAACACTGCTCTGCGAGCAAGTGACCTACTAAGGATTACGGTTGGACAAGTTGAGGATTTAGAAGTTGGTGGAAGCTTTGCAATTCGAGAGAAAAAAACCAAAAAAGTGAGGAAAGTTTTTCTCAACGAAGCTTCTTATGCAGTAATTCAATCTTACCTCTCAATATGTCCAGAAACTGGAGCAACTGCTCCATTGTTCTTGTCACGCATTGGTAAGAATCGGGCCATCACAGTATCATACCTCAATAACCTCATGAAACGATGATGCAAGAGGGTTGGCATAAGAGAGAACATTGGATCACATAGCTTACGTAAGACATGGGGCTACCAGCAAAGAATAAAAGGAACTGGGGTTCCCGTACTTATGGTTGCAATGAACCACTCGACGCAATTTCAGACACTTAGCTATCTAGGCATCGAAGATGAGGAACTTATGGATGCTTTTTTACAAGCAATCTGAATTTTAACCCTCTCATAAAAGTTGATGGTCGCGTATTGAATCATAGGAAGATGTAACCGAATAATATTTTATTATGCTACTAATATAACGACGAATTATTCGTTCGTTAAGTAGATCTTTTGAAAGTGCCGATGAGGAGGTTGATCGAAGCGAATAGCTGCGACTCCCGTTACACCCATGTTTAGGCCTAGATTAAGGATGTATAGCAAGTTTTTCACAATTATATTTTTAATGTTTTTCACAACAAATTGCTCAGATTATCAGCATAGCAAGAATGAGGTCGATCGGATTGACAAAAGTCTAGGACCTACTCAAGAAGCAGGGCTGATTCAAATAAGATTTTTTCCAATTTTTCATTAAATAGGTCAGAAAAATTCTAAGCCGCAGTACCAAAAGTGACTAGATAAAAAAAATATAGGAAGAAAAAACTTAAAAAAAATGGCTCACTTTTATTAA
>JBGCDR010000290.1:0-4107 GCA_045105515.1 Oligoflexales bacterium | reverse complement strand
CACTTGTCTTTCCGGTAACATGAAAATAAACATATCAAGCCCTCCCAGAATTACGTTTGGGATCAGCTTATCAATATTTACATAATAATCATATAAAATAATAATATTAGCCGGTTAAAAAATTAGACAACTCTAATGAAACTGTTAGTTTCCATAATTGAGGGAGTATATTGACTGCTAGCTCATTTACATATGAAACGAGAAATCTCTCATGAGTCTCTATTTCTTTTTGGATTTTGTAAAAGGTCATCTCCAGAGGGTTTTCATACTTTGTTGTAGCTTTGCTTTGCAAGCTTTGATCTAGAGATATAGCATTTTGCATTTCAACTACTAGATAGATTGAATTTAGCCAGTTACGATAGTAGCTAGCAAGCAAAATAACAGTATTGTCTTTTCGAGATTTGAATTGAATTCCTTTAAAATTTAATTGGATTGCAACGCCAATCTCGTAAATTCCCTTCATAGCATCAATCTCGGATCTTCCATTATGTGCTCTTAAATAACCTTGAGTCGCATCAGTTCCCGCATAATTTGTCAATGGAGTTTGTCCACCAGGATGGAGACCAACAAATTTACTTATGTCGTAAACCTTATGATCAACTATAAACCAATAACCATCATGTTTATTATTATGCTTACATACCTGGGAAATGTGATATCGCTTACCTCGAACATCTGTAGACTGGGAATGGTTAAAAACTTCCATCATAAAACGTCCAGAGGCAGATATTTTACATAGGCTCTTATGTGCTTGTTTCTGTCTTTGTTCTTCAGAACCACTTGCAAATTGCTCGAAAATTTTGAGTAAAGAATCTAAGCATGACTTTGCAAATCTAGTTCTGCCACAGACATATAAATAAGCTCCCTCCCCACCTTCCCTAACATCTTTTAATTTTTGCCAAATTTCCAAAGCAATTTCTGGCTTAGTTAGGAAATCTTGAATGTAACCTTTTTTTCCGGGAATGTGATACAATTCTCCGTTGTTTTCTGAAGTTTTACGGAAAGCCACTTTGGAATCTTCTTGAGAAAATACGACATTTAGACGTAAACTACCATTGGCTAATCCAGGTATAAAGTTATCATTATAGTAAAAATATTCTCGTGACTGTAGACCTAGAATGACCCAACTTAGACCAGAGTTATTATTTTTAAGTCTTTCTGTTGCAAAGCCCCGAAAGGGAGCAAATCCTGTTCCCCCAGCAAGCATGATTATAGGAGTTCTAGGATCTGATGGTAGGCTAAATCTTGAAGGTCTTTCGATAATAAATGAAATAGGTTCTTTTCTTCCAGCTGCAGAGGCAAGAAAATGTGAGGCACTTCCATATCTCATCCTCTGTTCCCCAGTCTCTTGGTCCTTCGCGAGGTATGTTACTTTACCGACTGTTAAGTGTATTTCTCTACCCTTTCTTTCTTCATCATCCGATGTTGCTATTGAGTATCTTCTGAAGTTTTTGGGTGGGACTACCCTGGAAATGTGTTCCGAAGAATTAAAGTTTGCTTTCCATAATCTGGTAACGTCATATCCATTTTTACCGAGTAGGATAGCAAGTCACACAGCTCCCATTGTACAACTTTTTGATGAAGGATTGCTTCCAAAAGCATAGGACTTTGAGAAGAAGCATGTAAGGCCTCAGCGAGCCTTGGCTCAACAGGTCTTATCCTGGCAAATTTTAAAAAAAATCGCAATGATAGGCTCCTGCTGTCTTGATAACCGTGCCTTAGTGAAGTCGCCTGAATCCATTCATCAGAAAGAGGAATTTGTTCATCACCTTTGGCTTTTAATGCCTTAAGAGTTTTTTCAACTAATTCGCAGCTGTTCTCAGGTAAAATGCCACAACGATCTCCTGGTTGGTAGCGAATTCCTGTGTGGGAAATATCCAAAACTACATGCTTAACTCCCTCTGCTCCTGATAAATGTGTTTGGCCAATTGACTTAACCACAGCATAGTGACACCCTTTAGGGAAAGAAAGCATTCGTTCTTTGCGGGAATATTCTAATTCCGAATCTACTTGTTCCCAAGTTCTATCTCTAAAAGCACCGGAAAAGCCCCCAAAAGTCACGTTTCTTCCAACTTTGAATGCAGTTTCCAAATATCCGAAAACTTTAAGTCGATGTTTTCCGAGGAAGCCATTTTCACCTGCATAGAGGTTAACAGTATCTTTGAGTAAGCTTTTTAAGGCCTTATCATCACTTTTTTCAATAAATGAGCTAATAGATATTTCTGCTACAGCTTTGATAAATTCCTGCCAGAAAAGAGGGTAAGTACCTCTTAGTGACTTGATTTCCTTCCCAAGAAACGTCGAATATTCCTTTCTTCCCAAGAATACATCCATGAGATTGAAAACTGGAGAAGATGTACCGCTTGGTCCCTGTAATCCATCTTTAATTGGTACTGCGAAAGGGGCAACTGTCTTTGACCACAAGACAGGATCGACAAAATGCAAGGAATCTTCGCAAGGATTTATCTTTGGGAGTGAGTGTTCAAGTATTTTTTCTAGGACATCAATGATCTCTAATAAATGTTCTTTTAATCTTTCAGTATCACCGTTTTTGACAGCTTCTTGACAATTTACTATGGAGTGAATGATTGGACTTGTTTGGGCTAATATTTCAGTTTGTGTTAAATAAAAAAGGTTTTCAGCAGAGTTTCCAACAGTTGGGATGAGTAGGTCCAAATTTTCGACTTTTCGGTGGGTGAAATTGGAAATATTGCTAGCATTTGGATCTTTAAATTTCCAATTGTAAACTATCAGATCAATATAGCTTAAGACCTCTTGTTCTCGACCTAGGCGCTTTCTAATTTGATTCCAAGGTTTCGATAAATTAAGCGGTAAGACTTCAGTTTTATTTGTTTCTGTGTAAGCGTAAGCATGCGACAACATCGCAATCACTGAAGCAGCTCTCAGTAAATACGCGTCACCTAAGTGGTTTTCGGAAGCATCTAAAAACGGCATTTCATCAATCATTTTGCGAAGTTCAAGAGACCTATATAAATTTGGAAGCTGCCTAATCATTTGGTCCCAAATAATGAACTCTGACGGTAAGCTAGTCTTGGGTGGGTATTTGGGCATAAATCCATGTTCAATGGATAGAAAACCTAAATTTTCATGCTGTAAGGAGCTGTTAATCTTTTCAGCGTAGTCCAAGATGGCTCTTGAAGGTATGAATTGTCTTTGAAGTGGCTGTCGAAGAATATTGGTTTGGGTATTCTCAGCTAGATTTATTTGGTAGTCCATGCGACCAACATAACAATATTCTCGATCAAACTCATGATGATAGTTTGTGAGATAATGTTTTTGTGTCGAACTTAAACTGCCATCTATGATTTTTTCAAAAGATTCGAAGCCATCACTAGAATCCATTCTTTTAAGAAAAAATAGGCTCATATCACGCCCATCGAAAAACTCCTTTAGGTAAGAATGATCTTCACGGGCACTAGACATATCAAATACAGCTCCAGCAAGTGCAGTATGCTGTTTAAGCTGTTGCAATTCGTGGAGCGAGAAGATCCTTGAAGGCTGACTTGGAAAGCGAAATGGTCGAAGTACCGGCTCTGGTTTAACCTCAATGGCTTCAAGCTCTTGAATGTAGTGTTTACTTAAGTTCATTTCATTTGCGCCTTGGACCAGGATATTTTTATAGCGTTGTGAGGGCTGTTGCCCTTCCTTTCTTCGGTCTTCAATTCCAACGTACACAAGAGCCAATGCACTTCTTTTTAAGTAAGTTTTGACTTTCTTTTTTTTGCGATCATAACAGACTCCTTCTGCTTCTAGTTCATCAAGAATAGGAAGTTGTTCATCGAGGCATTCATATAATACTCCATGAACAGCTTTGCCTTTAGCAGGCCGAATATTTCCCGTACCACCTTCGATATGAAAGAAATTTGGTAAATCGAAACACAGTTCCCAATCTTCAAGGAAGGCAGGCTCGAACGAAATTGGATCAACTCCCTTAGCTTTTAATGATTTTAATTCTAGTTTGGACAAACCACATTTAAGCCTCCTGACTCATAGATTCAGAATAGAGACAAATTAATTCTGAAAAAAATGCTTATCCAACAACATTTTTGTAGTTTCGAACGGTTTTTTTTATAATGCATTAGCAGC
>JBGCDR010000289.1:0-5101 GCA_045105515.1 Oligoflexales bacterium | reverse complement strand
TCACTTGTCTTTCCGGTAACATGAAAATAAACATATCAAGCCCTCCCAGAATTACGTTTGGGATCAGCTTATCAATATTTACATAATAATCATATAAAATAATAATATTAGCTGGTTAAAAAATTAGACAACTCTAATGCTTCTTCACTACCGTCAATGACCTGAGTAGTTTGTCGGAAAAGAACTCGGATAATGAAAATATTTCTTATGGAACCAAAAATTATCTTTCAATAAACAGTTATAGTTCCAAGTATTCTTGGTAAAATTATAGAGTCAATAACAACTCTAGTGAAACGAGGTAATCTTTGAAAAAACTAATCACTTCTCTTTTAACAATTTGTTTATTAAACAGCTGTGTTATCGGTAACTTTGGGCTAACAAGAAAGATAGCGAAATGGAACTTAAGCTTTTCACTTATCCCTCGAGTCATTGTTGCGGTAATTTTGCAAGTCTTACCTGTTTATGGCTTGTCAATGTTATTTGACCTTGTATTAAATAACACCTTAGAATTTTGGACTAAATCAAAAATCATCAGCGCTTCACTACCTCAAGTCTTCGAAAAAGATGGTTATGAAATCACCGTAAACCATGCTTTAAGACCATTGAAGTACACTAATATTCAAATTAAAAACCAAAAAAGCCTAAAAATTGAGCAAGTGGAAATTATAGAACAATCACTGAATAACATTAACATTATAAGGAATAGCAATCAAATAGCAAATATAGACTACAAGACCAACTTAGTATTAGTTTCATACTTCCATAAAGATGGAGAAATAAAAAAGAAAGAAATCTTTGATTTAAATGATCAAAAAATAATTTCAAAACTCGCAAACATTCTTCCCTCAGAATTTAATCTATTTGCTCAATACTAACTTTCCTAAATACTAATTAAGTATCCTAAAAAACTCATAATCCCACATTTTTTAATTAATAAATATACTCTAAGATTATTTTTTTAATAAAGTTATTTTAGATATTGATCTGATAGCCGATTAACCAAGTGGAAATGCTAGGAGCTAATATGAATGAAGATGATTTCCTCAAATCACTAATTGTAGATTTCGTGCAAGAGTCTAATGACTATATTAAGAAAGTCGAAGAAAATATTATCGATTACGAAAATAATCATAGCGATGAGATTAAAAGAAAAATTCTTATGGACTTACACTCAATTAAAGGATCAGCGCAAGCTGCTGATCTCGAAACAATCGCAGACGAAGTTCATCAAATGGAAAATATTGTCGGTCAAGAGAATTCACCGATAGATAACTGGCTAAACATACTTGATAACATTTCAAAACATATAAAAAACATTAAAGTTTAGTTTATACTATGAATAATCAGGCCAATGACAGCTCTAAAATTAGAATCCTCATCGCAGAAGACACCCTTGTCCAGGGTAAAAAACTAAAATACTACCTAGAGTCCTTTGGCTATGAAGTAGTATGGGAAAAGGATGGTCAAAAAGCACTTGAATATATTTTAGATAATAGACAAGATATAGAGTTTACTATAACTGATGTAAATATGCCTAATATGAATGGTTTTGAGTTTGTTGCAGCATTAAAAGAAAATAAAATAAATATGCCTATTGTTTTTATGACCACCTTAGACAATGTTGAAACCATTGAAAAAGCCGTGGAACTTGATGCTACAGATTTTATTGTAAAACCTTTCAAACCAATAGAACTTCAATTAAGAGTATCAAACATCGTCAAGAGAATACTCTCTGAAAAACTGGTAAAGAAGCAACTTGGAGTTATTGAAGGAACATCCGATGGAATCGCCATTATGGATGATAAATTTGACTATCATTATGTCAATCCATCTCATCTTAAATTATTCGGATTCCATTTTAAAAACGATGCGGTAGGGTCAAAATTTGCAGACTTATATGATAAAGCCTCCTATGAATTACTTATGAATTCGATTTTACCCGGATTATCTCGGGGAAATAATTGGACTGGAGAAGTCACTGCGATTCGCCAGGATGGCACAAAGTATCCTCAAGAACTGTCAATAATGAAAAACGATGCATCGGAACTTGTTTGCATATGTAAGGATATTACTGAGAGAAAGAAATATGAAAAAAGCCTCGCTGAACAAAATGAAGTTCTAAAAGCAGCAAAAAAAGAAGCTGAAAACGCTAATAGAACTAAATCTCATTTTTTAGCATGTATGAGTCATGAAATCAGGACCCCAATGAATGGAATCCTTGGTTTTTCTAATCTCTTATTGGAAGAAGACTTAGATTCTGAGCATCTTAAAATGATAAATTATATCAAGGAATCTGGAGATATACTACTAAATATTATTAATGAAATATTGGATTTTAGCAAAATAGAATCAGGAAATCTCGAACTAGAACTTCATGAATTTGATATCTATTCACTACTAGAGTCGACCAAAGGCATGTTCTCAAACATGACAAACGAGAAGAAAATATTCTTAAAGGTAAATATTGAAAGTAATTTACCACCAAAAGTAATTGGCGATTCGACTCGCCTTAGGCAAGTGATAGTAAATTTAATAAACAATGGCATCAAGTTCACCACTCAGGGTGGAGTAGAAGTCAACGTAAATTATGAAAAAATTTCTGATACAAGATATAAGGTAGCATTCCAGATTAAAGATACTGGCATTGGAATCAAAAAAGAAAATGTTGATAAGCTTTTTAACCCATTTTCACAAGCGGATTCTAGTGTATCTAGAAAATTTGGTGGGACCGGCTTAGGCTTATCAATTGCCAAGGAAATTGTAGAGAAAATGGGAGGTGAGATTGGAGTAAAATCAGAAGAGAACAAAGGTAGCAATTTCTATTTTCATATTCCCCTCGAAGTAGCTAAAAGCCTTGTAATACGAAAAGAAGAAAATGGTCTTACAAAGTATAAAGATATGGCAAATAATTATCCTTTAAAGATCTTGGTTGCTGAAGATAATCCAGTCAATCAGCTTCTCTTTAAGTCGATAATGGAAGGTTTTTCATATAGCATTGATTTAGTGGCAAATGGATCTGAAGCTGTTGATGCAGTAAAAATGCATCGGTATGATTTAGTATTTATGGACATGCAAATGCCAATACTTGATGGACTTAAGGCTACTGAGGCTATTATGAATGATCATACAATTGTTCCAAAACCGTATATTATTGGTTTAACTGCAAATGCCAGGAACGAAGATAAAACAGTTTGCTTAAAAAGCGGAATGAAAAAATTCATCAGCAAACCCTATAATCCATCTGAGATTGGAAGTACGATTGAGGCCTACTTCTGCAGAGTGAAATCTGCCTAAAAGTAATAATATTTTATCTTATTAATTCTTAATATCACCAACTAACTATCGCATATAGTCAAAATAATACTGATTTTAACTAAATAAATATTACGGGCATATACTCAAAAGAGTCTTTTAATATTGTATATTTTAAACTTGATGGAATTGGGATCTAATTCAAATAAGCAATCAAATCGATTGTTATTATTAAAAAATCAGCAGACATTTAATTATTATTCGCATCTGCACGATATCATGTTCATGTAGCAAAAATTAAGGAAACAAACTGTGCAGTATTACCGTAACAATACCCATTGGTCTATTGTGTTCATGAAAGATAGTTATATCTTCATATTAATATCTTTCTTTTTAGTAACTGCTTGCGGTAGAAATACTGTTAAAATACAGCAAAAAAACAGCTCTGCTACAACATCGAACTCTCAAAAGAAGCAAACTCCAAACAATAACAAAGAAGAATCTGAGGATCAGGAAGAGGAAATTATAGCTGAAGTTCCCGTAGTTATATCTGGATCATATTTAGTATGCCATAGCACTAAGTCTGATTCAGAGGCTGATGCTAAACTTACATGTAAGTACACGGGAAGCCCTGAAGGATTGAAGGATGCTATTAAGAACGATACGCTTGTGATAGTAACCAGTGACTTTAAGAAAATTAAATTATCGGTTGGTAAGCTCGATGAGAGTTCGAAAACAATAACATTCAACTTGTCACAAACTGACCATAACAATCTGCTTGAAGAAGTTAAAGTTGAGTCTAACAAAGCATTTGATATTATTACCGAAGAAGAAGCTGCAGCTATAGCACCAGACGTAGACATCAAGGAATCCAATGAAAACGATCCCATAGAAGAGCAGCAGGAAGCTGAAGAGCAGCAGACACAGGAGCAAGTTACACAAGAAGATCAAGTGCCGGTGGAAGAAACAGCCGGATATGACGAGACAAAATGGGCAATTGACGGATCTGATATTATACTTACTTCTGGAGCTTTGCAATGCTCTGGCAATGGAGAATCTAATTACTCCAGTTTTAAGACTATATCAGACTACAATTTCACCCAAGGTTCACTGCAAGTTGATATTGTTAATATGGTTACTATCAGTGAACTTTCTTCACAGGCATTGATATGGGGCCTACAACTGGATATTGATAATAGGGCTCATTTCTTGATAGAAGGAAATACATTGATAGCTCGACATTTCAACGCTGGCAGTTATCTCGATATTGCTACAAGGACCTATGACCCCAATTTGGATAAGTACTTAAAAATTTCCCACACTATTGCTGGAAATATTGAGTTTGAGCTGTCATCTAACAAGACAGACTGGACAATATTTGCAAGCACACCCGTCGTATGGTCAGTAGCAAACCTAAGCTTTGAGTATTCATGCGGTGCCTGGGCTGCTTACACTGGCAATTTCAGCTCTACCATAGATAATTTTAGAATTGACCTTCCCGAAGACCCCAACTTTCCAGGCCCAACTCCTCCAGAAGGTGATATTACCGAGGATTTTATAAATAATTAGAATAGCTAGATACTAAGTTCAGCTCTGAGTTTGGCGGAGAAATTATGATCTTGTCACCTGGTATGCCAAGTTGAAACAAAGAATTCAATTATTTCAAATTGATGTGTAAAAACAATAAAACAAATAGACCTATCATCATATTAGCTCCTACTGAAATCTTGGGTAACTTATTGAGTTGAAAGACAAAACAAACCCCTGTATTTCCCATCCACTTATAATTCCAAGAAATACCTAACCGCGTATCTAAAATCTCAATAGTCCAAAAAATATTTTCCATTAA
>JBGCDR010000288.1:0-6930 GCA_045105515.1 Oligoflexales bacterium | reverse complement strand
GTTTTGTCTGAAGCTTCACTCATTCTTCTGAGTGTTATGGCATCGTTGACCAGTAAGTTTGAATGGAAGCTATTACTCACCACGACGATGTTGGCTATGGTAGCCGTGATGGTGGGTGTACTTGATTCCAGCGCAAAGAATAGATCAAATACTGCGGCCAAACAAAGCCAGGAGGCAAGAAATGTAGAAAAACAGCTTGCCACTCTCAGAGCCCTTCAAGCACCAATTCTAGCTCAGATCAAATCTTTGGACCCAGAAGTATACCCGACTAAAATTAGCCGCTTGTCATCTAAACTGACAAACCGCCCTGAAGGGTACTCGTACAAGATTGACCAACTTTCCAATCGTCTGGCGACGATAAATACCGCTGAGGCTGATACTAGCAAACTGATTTGGCAACGCCGAGTATCGCTACTTATCAATTTAGTCCTAAGTGCTTTTTTGGGGTCTATGTGGTCTTGTGGATCAAATAGCTTGGTAACACAAATTTGTGTATCGATCAGAGCGTACTTTTCGAAGCCTTGTGAAATTTAGAGAGGGTTGATGGATTCAGGAAATAAGTTAGATAAAAAGGCATGGAACCATAAATTAGTTGCCGAAGAAGCACTACTGTATAACACCAAAATACAATTTAAAAGTGGTTCTAGCGGCGCTTATTCCTATGCATGTAGAAATGATACCTTGAATCTTATTTGTTCTCATATGGTCAGTGAGATTCAAAAAAAATGGGAAGATGAAGATCTTATTAAAGAAGCAAAAAAATACTCGTGCTTAAAGGATTTTATAAATGGCTCAGTAGATGCATATGTTGTTGCTTCGAAACGAAAAATAATCAATCTCATTTGTTCTCATATGAATGAAATAACATGTTCACAAGAGAAAAAACTTAGAATAAAGACTCTCTCCAATGAGGATCGAAGTCTATATAATGAACTAAGAGAAGAACGCTTGAAAATGGGTTTAAAACCAATACAATTAAAGATCAGAACTTGTATGGCTTGTAAATCTCTATTCGAGTCTATAGGTGATAGAACTTGTGGATGTACCATAGGTCATGTCACAAATCTTGCAGGGATAGAAGTGGTTTGATTCATGGCCTTTGAATCCCAACTTTGTTGGAAACCTTGGGTTTCTAAGAAACTTTGGGCTTTTCATGCTACTTACAAAAGACCCCAGAGCAAAAAAGGGGCGGGATCTTAAGTGAAAAGAAAACCCTACTTCTTTGAAGCTAAAAAGTCGATTCTATTCAGCTCAAATCTAATCGCTCCGGTAGAATCAATCACTTCAGGAGAGGACTCGAGGAAAAAATCTGTTAAATCTGAAAAGAATTCGTTTCTGATGTCGTCTTTAATATCCCAATTTGCCGTAAGTGTACCTATAAACCAATTCGTCAAAGATTGTTTATTAATAAATCGGTTTTTATTTCGAAAAACTTCTGCTTTTAAGGGGATTAAGCCCGACTCTACTGCAATTTCCTTCAATTTATTGATGTCTCTGACATTCACATCATTGCTCGATTGTATCTTGTTTGTCCAAGGCGGTTGGATAGAATACTTCTTAAAGGCCCTATCCACAGCAGTAAAAAATTCTTTATTACCACCCGCTGGTATAGTAAGTAGAATCTTTCCACCTTTCTTTAAAGATTTTGAAAGATGACTCAATGTTTCAGTTGGTTTATCCACTAAATGAAAAACACAAAAAGATGTTACAAGATCAAAGCTTTCATCATCAGGAAGTTCATTAATTTCAGTGATTGGATGAAAAGATAGCTGAGCATGATTATCTATTGGGTAGAGTGATCTAGCTAAGGTGACCATAGATTTTGATATATCATATCCTCGCACCTCTGCATTACTTAGTAGTGATAGCGCTGCTGTGATTTTCCCATCACCACTTCCAAAGTCGAGTATTTTAGAAGTCTTATGGAGGTCAATATGTTGAAGAGTTCTGAGAGCCCAATCATACTGAAGCTGTGAATTATAATGATATGTAATTGCTAATTCATTATTTTTCCATCCGTCAACCTGCGCCACAGCTGGAAGACTTAAGACAAATGAAAATAACATTGAGCCTATTAATTTCATTCTTTTCCCTTACTGTAAGTATGTTACTTAGCCAATTGATTCTCTAAGTATTCCGCTGTCATAGTTGAGATTTTCTTAAAGTTTTTAACCCAGTCTTTGCTTCCATCAGGGCCAATACCATTTGTAATACCAAAAATGATATCCACGCTTTCTGCTGTTTCATTAAGTTCTGCAGCAACAGAATAGGCTTCCATGTTTTCAATTAACTCGGATTTCAAAGGAAGATCTAGGTTTATTGAGGCATCAAGAGAAACAGAAGTGGAAGTAAGTACTGTTTTTGCTGAAAGATCAAAATTTCCTGTTTTTACTATATTTATGGGTTTATGTAAATCCTCCATAAATTTAGCTGTGCCCATACGTTCTGCAGTAGGCATCCAGTGAACTTGGTTGACGGTTACTAAATAAGGGCCAGAAAAATCATCAAATGTCCCTGCGCTTCCGAGATAAATAACGTTTTTGCCTCTAGCCTTTTCTTTTAAGGTTGCTGCTGATTTAGCTGCGTTAATAGGACCGATACCAATTTCCATATACTCATGCTCAATATTATGCTTTTCAAGCATTTCAAGGGTAGGGTTGGCTTCAAACTGAACAGCAGAAATAATTAACAAACTTTTTAACATGAACATACTCCCAAAATTAAATTGAAACAGAATCTTCTAACTTGTTTAAATATAGTGGAATTGAAGGGTTAAAATGTGCATCCTGTGTAAAGAGGTTAATATGATCCGTGTTTATATCGTCTTCGCCAGTGTACTTTTTAGTTAGCTTTAGTGCCTTTACTGGATTTGCCTTAGCCCATTCGATAGACTCGTTGACTAGACGCTCAAACTCAGAAATGGCACTTTTTGGTAGGGTCTTCTTTGCTCCTATGACTCCTAGAGGGAGCAGAGCATCAAACTCCTGATTCCAAGTAAGTCCTAGGTCAGATACGCTTTCCAACTTTAATTCGTCTAGTCTGTTCATATCTTCATTAATAATTACGGCATATGGAATCTCACCTGCTGAAACTAAAGAACTTAACTGGTTAAGTGGGTATTCCTTTGCTTCAAGATTTGGGTAGTATCTCTTAGCTAGCTTAGTTGCTGTTGCATGAAGGGAAGGTACACCTAATACACTTCCAGTTGGAGAAGATCCTTCAGCCTTTACAAGCTGCGGTCCTTTATCTTTTGCAAGCGATGCCCCTACTCTTGTAACTGAATACTCAGAGCTATTTATTAAAGCTAGGCTGCTCACTTTTATAAAATCATAGCGGTTTTCCAATAGTTTTCTATTAAGGTCGCCTAAAGGGTACACCTCAAAATTGTAGGGGTTTGAAATGGCCTTCAGCAAAAGAGCTGAAAAAACAAAGATATCATTTGGACACAATGAAATAGCAACGTTAATCATACTCTAACCTCCTAGTGATGTCTGAAAAATCCGACGACCTCGGGACTATTAAACTCTTTGATATAAGTTTTGGCTTTAGACCTAGAAATTGAAAGCCCTGCGGACACAGAATCAATGATGCCAGGGCTTTTACCTTCGTTTATGAATTTGAGTAATGATTTACCTAGGCTTTCACCTAGGCTTTCAGGGTTTCCTGTCAGAGTAAATAATGGATCCGCATGAGGTATATCTTTGATAGTTACCGAAGGAGAAGGGCAACTGTTAATCGAACTTGCAAATTCCAAATCTGTTACATTTTTTCCATTTTTATAAACTTCAAATGGCGCAAGTATCAGTGTCAAGGTATCTCTATCTGTTGAGTTTATTTTATCTCTGAAATCTTGCCACTTCTCTGTTAGAAAAATTTCTGTTGAATTAAATCCGGCTTGGACAGCAAGTTCTTTTAGTCTTACCCCCATATTTTGCGCTAAGGGTCCCCCTACCATCAAGAACTTTGTGGTTTTTGAATATTTCTTTATTAGTTCCAGATTCCTGTAGCTAGGAGCTTGAATTACGCCAAACTGCTTAGATGGATCAAATTTATTAAAAACAGCGGGAGGGGCATAAAGGGAGCCCACTCCGATTTTTGCATTTGTCTTGTTCGCAATTGACGAGCCAAAAAAATGGTAATGGAAATCATCAACAAAAATAATGTAATCTGGGTCGTTTTTTAGAAATCGCTCGCTATCGCTTAAAGACGCTTTCTTAGGAGAAGGTATAAAATGCGATCTAACTTGTATATCCGAGTCAGATTTAGATATTGCCTCAACGAACGCGATTATCGCTCTACCTGACCAAACCGTGGTTTTCTCGTCAACTCCGATCAAATTAACCTTTATAGGAGTGGCAAAAGATTTAAGCGAAAAGAACAATAGTAAAATTGAAAAAAATCTAGTTAAGTTCATAGTGGGCCTTCCTTGGAATCTCAATAATAGTAGAATAAATTCCTTTCCGGATCATTCTGCTTGCAGTCCAATCATTTGCTGAACAAATTTCGCTTATGCTTACTGTTCCTAATCCTATTTTATTGAGTCTGCATTTTCTGTTATGGAATGTGTTTGATATGTTAATTACAATTTTTTCATTACCACTTAATTTTAATGAAATAGTAATTTTAGGCTTTAGTGAAGGGGGTAGTTTTGCCACATAGGTCATCGAATTTTGCAACGAATTGGTGATAACGGCTGCTAGAGCATCTTGGTTTGTTTTAATAGGCAAACTCTCAATCTCAGATGAGAACTCTATATCTGAAAAATTGTATTTATAGGCTTCGTGAAACAAATTTAAAAATTCAATAAGGTTTAGTTCGGTAGTTAGGTCGGTTGATACAGCGCTTTCTCTTTCCAAGCCAGAAATAAATTTGATAATATTTGCAATCTTATTTAGCTCTTTTTCATTTGAATGACCTGGGCTCAGCTCGGTAATTTTTGCGGCAAGTACCCTGTACAGGAATTTATATTGGCCCTGGTCATGTAATATCTGGCCAAAACCGACGCAAAGAACGTACACAATTATTAACAATACTAATATTGTCATGTAGATTATAGTATTGTTAAATGCCCGTACGAATAGGTTTGCATTCAGAGGAGGGGAAACTTTTATTGAGGGATTTGCCTGGCCAGGAAGTTGAGTAACCTTTGCTCGATAAACATTTTCTAGCACCAATCCTAGTTGGTACTCTCTCTCCCCACTAAAAATGGGTACTTTTAGATAGATGTCTTCACCAAAATCGCTTTTGGCTAAGAACTGATTCTCGTTTTCCTCGAACTCACCTAGCTTATAGATGACATCACCTTGCATAGCTTTTAGGACAATCCCGATAGTATAAGGTATCTGCAGGGAGTGAATTGAATCATAAATAGTTTGTGTAACAACATAATCTAAGGCTATATGCATATGCGCTAAGTCAAACCTGTTCCTAATAGTTTGCTCAGCTGAATCTAGCTGCATCTTGACTTTTGTCTTGGTGATTTTTACTTCATGCTCATATGAAGTATAAAAACTTCCCATAAAGGTAACAATGGAAACCATTGCTAAGAAAAGGAAATGTCCTCTATTCAGACAAATAGGGATTTGTTTCAGTTTTTCAAAGACTCTGAATAGAAGCTTCATTTTTTAGTGTCCTATTTGCTTTCGAAGCTCTTCCCATGGCCTGGGCTCATCTCCAACTGTATGATCGAAGTAAGCAGAATATCTTGGCCTTCTACTTATTGAGACGAACAAATCTGCTTCAGATTTTATTTTAAGAAGACGCTTAATCTCGCCTTTGGATATAGGGTGATTATAATAGTATTCGTCGAGCAACCACAGAATAGGGGCTTCTGGTACTGAGGTTAGCTCAAACTCTCCTAGTGCAGCTTCGACGGTATAGAAATGGCGAACATTAGGAAAGTGTTTTCTTAAAAAGCTTATCCAGACCTTCGAACGACTAAGATTGTCATCGATGACAACTACACAGTTGAAATAATTCTTATATGCCTGCACTAACATTCATGGTCCCTTCACTTGATTTCCTTAAAATATTTACCTTCAAATGCGGGTTTGTCGGCACCGCCGACAAAAGAAGAGGATAACTCTTTAGCACATTCTCTCAACTTTTTAAATGTACGGTAACGTTGCAAAAAGTAGGTGAAACCTTCTTTATCAGCAATAAGCCATTTTGACAGCAAGTTAGCGTGTTGCAATATCCAATCAACTAACCCTTTCTTCTCTAAGAGCAGCCTGATTTTTCTTCTTTGGTCGGAATCATAGCCGTTTACTGTGACTATGTGATCTTTATTAACTGCTGAACTATCATTAATGTTCCCTTGCAGTAGTTGAAGGACCATTCTTTGTTGTTCAGGTGATTTGCTTGCTGCAATTCGAGCTATTTCTTCAACAAGGGGAGATCTCTCTCCCTCTTCATTAGAGTAACCAAGCAGCACATCAAACATTTGAGCGGTATTAAGTGGAGGGTTGTGCATTTGCCCAGAAGCTAACAAACTTGCCATTGCCTTGGCATCAGGGCTTGGAACTTCTTCCTTGCCGCGCTCAAAATTTCTTAATTTTGTTCGGCCAATTTCAAAATCATCGGAAATCCTGTTCATAGATATATTACGGCTCATCATGACCTGAGACAGAAAATAACAATGGTTTTTCTGAATTCTCTTTGAAAGCCGATCTTTAACTCGGTGATAGGGATTGTCCATGTTAAAAAAATCCACATAATACGTTTGACATTACCTCTCTAAAGCCTTAAGTATGTCATTAGTAACATGGTATTGGCCGGCGTTCAAACCAATAAGTTTTCTAGTTTGGACAAACCACATTTAAGCCTCCTGACTCATAGATTCAGAATAGAGACAAATTAATTCTGAAAAAAATGCTTATCCAACAACATTTTTGTAGTTTCGAACGGTTTTTTTTATAATGCATTAGCAGC
>JBGCDR010000287.1:0-10228 GCA_045105515.1 Oligoflexales bacterium | reverse complement strand
CATACCTTTGCTCATAAGTGAGATTGGCAGACATAAATACCCCTTTCTTGCAAGCAGATTAGCCTCATAGACTAAACTAAATCCGCCTTCCGAAGCGATGGAATTTTTTCTTCTGCACTTAATCTAGCAATCCGCCAATTACAAAGCTGTAGGTGATGTTTATGGAACAAAACCACAAGCTGTCGACTATGAAGAAGTAGGAACTATTTCTACTACAACTAGAGACTTTTTTTGGACCTCATGCGATAGAGTCTGCAAGAACAGTATTAACGAACTCAAATACGAGTCCAAAAGTCGGGGAGGTGACTCTCTGATTGATGTATCTTACAAAAACGATGATGGAAATATGAATAAAACTCCAACATGTGTTACAAATTGGTCTTGGGCCTATTTGTACGTATTACCCGTATTTGGGCCATGGGTAAAAAGATGCGAAATACAAGGTGTGGCAGTATCAAGATTGAAGGAAAAGGAAAAACTAAACAAATCTCTAGAGAGCAGAGCTACCCAACCAGCACAATCAGCAAGCCCAGTTACTATCCATATCAATAACAATCAGCACAACGATAAAAATAACTAAATATCCTGATAACCATTTTTAATTATTAATAAATATGAAATTTTGTCACAACTTTATGCTTGTGACAGAGGATTGTGACGAAGTAGTGACAAGCCTGATGATCCCAGATGATTTCAGATGATATTGCCAGAAGACTTAAGAAACCAAGTTAGTTAAGTTACTGTTTTGTTTAAAAACGAATTTAAGGGGAGAAATCAAGATTCTTGTCGGAGGTCACTCGGCTGCGCTCGCGAAGACGTTTACGCGTGGCGGAGAGTGAGGGGTTCGAACCCTCGAACCAGTTACCCAGTTACCCGCTTTCCAAGCGAGCGCCTTCAGCCACTCAGCCAACTCTCCAGATAGTCCAGAAATGGACGTATAGGTTTGTAACCTTTTTTCTACTATTTGTGAACAACAAGAACAGGATTTTTTGGTCTTCTAAAGACCATTGACTATACAAAGGTAAGAAGGTAATATTTTTCCCATAAAGTTCAGTATCTTACATCTAATATTGACCCACTGCCCAGCAAGATAAATGCTGAGTCATCAAGGTGAGGGTATAAAAAATGAATGCAGCCTTTAAGACAAGCATGATGCAAAAACAACTTAGGAGCACCAAGAATCCTTTTCACAGTTCATCCTATTCATTATTGCTACTACTTTTTAGCGCACTGGACTGTACCAGCACCAACAAGCAGCACATTTTCGAAACCAAACTGAAGCGCTCAAGGAATAGTTTCGTCTCGAAAGCTCAAAAAGGAATGATAGCAACCGCACATCCTCTGGCTTCCAAGGCGGGATTGAAAATGTTAGCCGCTGGCGGAAATGCCATCGATGCAGTAACAGCTGCATCATTTGTGATCTCAGTTGTTAGACCTCAGTCTACAGGGATAGGCGGAGGCGGATTTATGCTGTATTTTGACAAAAAATCGTCAAAAACCAAAGTCTATGACTTTCGTGAACGTGCTCCCCTCAAGGCAAGCAGGGACATGTATCTCGATAAAAAGACCTTAAAGCCACTTGACTATATTTACAAAGGAGTCAGGATTCCGCGATCCTCAGTTAATGGCCATATGTCCGTTGGGGTCCCTGGTCTAGTTGCAGGTTTAGTCGAAACCCATAAAGCCCATGGCAAGTTGCCCCTTGCCAAAGTGATTCAACCAGCGATCACTATCGCTGAACGCGGCTTTGAGGTTTACCCTTCGCTTGCATCTGCTATCAAGTTCAGACAAAAGGTTCTGCAAAATTTTCCCGCAAGTAGAGAGATCTTCCTTCCCAAGGGAAAAGCCCTGACTATTGGCGACATACTAGTACAAATGGACCTGGCTAAGACTTTAAAAGCCATAGCAAAAAATGGCAAAGCAGGTTTTTATGAAGGAGAAATTGGGAGTCTCTTACTTAAAGAATTTGGTGATGGAGGAATCATTACCAAGAAAGACTTCGAGGCTTATGAAGTAAAGCAAAGGCAGCCAGTAGAAGGCTCCTATCGTGGATATAAGATTGTTTCAATGCCCCCTCCTTCCTCTGGCGGGATTCATATCATTCAAATTTTGAATATTCTTGCACAGGACCCTTTGCCTACCCTAGGGCAGCAATCCCCAGAGCGCCTGCATTTGTTAGCTGAAGCCATGCGCCGAGCCTATGCTGATCGTGCAACTTATCTTGGTGATCCCGAGTTCTCTAAAATTCCAATAATAGGGCTAACCTCACCCAGCTACGGCAAGACGCTCAGATCTTCTATTCAGGCCAAATTAGCCAGCCCCTCAAGCTCGATTTCAGCAGGCAATCCCATTCCATATGAATCATCGTCTACTACCCATATTTCGGTTGTAGACTCTGAAGGCAACGCAGTTAGCACTACCCAGACCATTAATTATGCCTTCGGCTCATGTGTGGTTGCCGCAGGCACAGGAGTAGTCTTGAATAATGAAATGGATGACTTTTCCATAAAACCAGGAGAACCAAATTCCTACGGTTTGATTGGAGGTAAGGCAAATGCTGTTGCTGCTAAAAAAACGATGTTATCTTCCATGTCACCCACTCTCGTTTTTGATCCAAATAATGATCTAAAATTAGTTGTTGGCTCCCCAGGGGGATCAAGAATCATCACAGCTACTTTACAGACTATCCTTAATACGATTGATCATAAGATGAGCCTTGCTGATGCGGTCCATACTTATAGAATTCACCACCAATGGCTTCCAGATGAAATTCGTATCGAAAAAGGTGGAATGGAGGAAGATACTAAATCAGAGCTAGAAAGCTACGGACATGCTATCAAAGAGCACCGAGGCAGCATCGGAGATGTTCAAGCCATAGCCCGTGAGGGAGCTAATTGGGTCGGCGTATCTGATACCAGATCAGACGGAGTTCCCATGGGTTATGGTGACCCGGCTAAACCAAGTAAACCTAAAAACTAAGTGAATTGCCCAAACTATTTTCTTTTGAATTTGCTTGATACCTTCACTTTTTCACTTCGAGCAGTTATAACAACTGCAAAATAAGTCCCGGCTTCTTTGCTTAAGGAAATGCTAGCTAGGTCAGCATCTTTGTTTAGCAAAAGGTCACGATGGGAAGGCGAATGCCATAGAAGCCAAGCGATTCTTGGAAGCGATGTGGCCCTAGCTCGATCTTCTCCTAAAGGGGTAAAGTCCTTACCAGCAAGGCTAGCCTTAACCTGTTCCATAACGCCTCGGTCATGAAAAAGCATTTTGCTTAAGCCCAGCTCACTAGCAGCATCCTTAAGTGATTTTTTACTAAAATTTAAAGGAACTAAGCCTGCATTCCTACGGACATGATTGACCCAAATCTGTAGCTGCTGTTCTGCATCTTGAGCTGGGTTAAAGAGCTCGGCAAAGGGAACCTCAGGAAATTTTTTTAGGTCAATTGGCACCAAAAACCATAGAATTGGCCCAAGCCATTTGGGGTGCTTGGGCTGACAACTGATACTCAGCATACCAGGCTCAAGACCTGCAATCCCAATGAGGCCATTCTTCAAAATCTTACGCGTCTGTGACTCTCCACCTGCAGTGGCTACATGCTTTGCATGAACCTGCTTGCAGCTGCGGTTCATTATAGGCAGAGATAAGTTCTTACCATCTTTCGCAAATTCGATAGCCTTTTGTGAAGGCACCGAAACTACGAAAGCTTGTTCTTTATTACATCTATCGAAGCTAAATCCATGGTGGTAATTTTGTTTCATTTGCCAAATTGCAAATGACCTCAACTTGCCAGTACTCAGTTCACCTTTATCACGACGCTTTATCATTCTGATTTCGATAGCCGCATCGTAAATGTCATGCTTCCAAGCCAGTTGATGCAAATCCACACCTTGATCTTTTTCACAAAGCGCAGCCTTCAATGAAGAAGCTAAATTCTTACGTGCAGAGTAATTCTTAGCTGCATGAGCTTCAAAAGCCAGGAGTAAGGAAAAGCTAGACGCCGTCAGATAAGTGATGATCCTTTCTCCTTGCAAACTCTACCTTTCTTTTTCAAGCAGTTTATAAATCGTTTGAAGTTGGAGGTTAGAAGTTCCTTCATAGAGTTTACCAATTTTTGCATCTCGGTAGAACTTTTCAGCAGGAAATTCTTTTATGAAACCATAGCCACCGTAGATTTCCAGAGAGGCCGATGCTACCTTTTCGGCTATTTCTGAACTTAAATGTTTGGCTATTGCAGCTTCCTTAGTGAAAGATAAGCCTTGGTCCTTCATACGAGCAGCGTTATAGACCAACAACCGAACGACCTCAACTTGGCAAGCTAATTCAGCAAGCTGAAACTGAACTCCTTGAAATTTATTTATAGGCTTTCCAAATTGACTACGCTCACCAGCATATTTAAATGCCCCTTCAAAAGCACCGCGAGCAAGGCCTAACATCTGCGATGCGATACCAATACGCCCTTCATTCAAAGTCTCAATTGCAACTTTGTATCCCTCTCCTTCCTTACCGATTACATTCTCTTTCGGCACCTCCACTTGTTCTAAAATGACTTCGCAGGTAGAGGAAGCTCTGATACCGAGTTTTTTTTCTTTTTTACCGATAGCGAATCCAGGAAAGTCTCGTTCAACTAGAAATGCAGTGATGCCTTTGTAGCCCTTTTCGGGAGCAATATTAGCAAAAACAACATAGAGATTTGCCTCATTAGCGTTGGTAATAAAGATTTTTTTACCATTTAAAACCCAATGGCTCCCCTTATCCTCTGCTTTTGCTTGCAATGCAAAGGCATCTGAACCTGAGTTTGCCTCGGTGAGGCAAAACGCCCCTACATCACTTGTAGCAAGCCTAGGAAAGTACTTTTCTTTTTGTGTATCACTAGCCCAACGCTTAAAAATATTGTTTACCAAAGTATTCTGCACATCGACAAATACACTTACTGCCGGATCAACACGAGCTATTTCTTCAATTGCCAAGCAAGACATAAAGAAGCTTCCATTAGCACCTCCAAATTGGTCAGGAATCTCTATTCCCATAAGGCCCATTTCAAAGCATTGCTTGATTATTTCAGGATTAAGCTGTTCAGCTTCATCCATTTCCTCCACGTGAGGCTTAATAACTGTTTGGGAAAACTTTGCGATTTCTTGACGGAAAAGCTCTTCATCTTCAGAGAGTTTGCTTAGTGAATGCATATCAGCTCCTCATGGTAGATCTATTGGAAAGGCCTGCCTAGCCTCCCTAGTTTTACCATGCTTAAGCAGGCGAAAACAGCTCACTTTCTTAATAATTTCGAGGGATTCACCACTTAGATTTCATAAGGATCGTCAAGCTGTAAATAGTCGAAGGATTCTATAGGATTTTTATTATGTTTTGGGCTATTTTTGTAGGCCAATTCATGTATTTTATCAGAATTTTGTATGTTAGTTGTTAAATTAGCAAGCTTAATCGCCTCCTGGTTGAGATACTCAAATGGGAGGCTTACTATCCGTGCAGGATGATTCATAAAGCTATTAAGTTGGCGAAAGTAATCGACCTTGACACCCTGCGCACAAACCGCTTCCCTATTGGCTTTACTAATAGCTAAGCGATTATACCTTAGTTCTAATTCTTGATTCTTATTACCAAGTTTTTTCAACTTTTCTTTAAGCATTCCTCTTGTTTCATAGAGCTTTTTTTGATGCTTCGCTGCAGCTCGCCTGCCTTTAGCCTCAAAAAAATATCCTTCCCCATGGGCTGAAATGCTTTCGCCTCTTATTTGGACCAACTTTGCCCAAAAAAGCTCATTAAAAGTTTCATTATAGTCACGAAAATAAGCCTGGGCTTTTTTCGCGTATTCTCCAGCCCAATGCAAAATAGCCTTTTCCTGACTGGTAAGAAACCCACTACGCTGAGATTGGGAATTGATGAATGAAAGTGCTTGAGCAAGCTTGTTTTCAAGTTGAGGGAGACTCTTTTGCATACTAGATAGTTTTTTTTCAGTATCATCAGAAGATTTTTCTCCTGCCTGTTGCATGAGAGTTGTCAATTCTTCTGCCAAAACCTGAGCTTTACGATCCCATTCTCTAAGGCTCATTAAAGCCTACTCCTCTTTAAAAGTGGATACTGTTGTTGGACCAAGCTGTGAAACCTTCCATTCTTGGAAAGAAAGCCAGTTTTCCTTTAAGGCTTGCTCATCTTCCTCTTTTTCACACTGCAGACTGAGGGCAATTATTTCTTGGTTTACTTTTTCTAATTCAAAATATGAATTCTTAAGAATTTTAAGCCTAGGCAGTTCAATGCGGTATGAACTCGGAGTCTTGATTATTTTCAATACTTCACCAATATATTTAGACCATTCTGGCTTAACATTTTCAAATGATTGTATTTTTTGATTAAGAAGGAGGAGCCTACGCCTAAGACGCGACAAGTCAAGCAAGGTCATAAATTGAAAACGCCTTCCGCGCAGAGTAGTCCTCATTAGGTTTACAACGCCCTCACAATCACCCACCAGAGTCTTGGCCATATTTAAGCACTCGGCGAAGTAGCGAAGACAAACAAGTGTTTCCTCAGGAGATCGGCTTGCACACGTCGGAATCCCTGTTAATGTATCTCCTCCTTGAATACCTTGTTCTTTTTCCTCAACACGCTGTTCTAGCAACTGAAGATGGAGCCTCAGCTGCTTCATAAGCAATACCCGTTTTTTATACTGGGAACTACTTATGGATTCTTCACGTCCCATTTGCCTTAAATCGAGCTCCAGAGTGAGAATGCGATGCTGATAGCGTTCTACCAGGTCACCCAAGCTTGCCCTAGAGATTCCGATTGCTTTCAGACTCACAAAAAACTCTCCTTTTGATTATGGCAGCTCTAGAAGCTCAAGGCTGTACACAAGCATGTAAGACGGCTTTCTTACCACATTTTCTCATGCTATTCTGTTTGCTGTCGATGGCAGAAACTGCCGGTTAACTCTCTAAGATTTTGGTGGATTAGAACATGGCTCAGCCAGAAAAAAAGCCCCTAATAAGTATAGCAAAGGGCATTAAATCAGATATTTATCCAATATGGTTTTTACGACAAGCAGGACGTTACCTCCCCGAGTATCGAGAAATTCGGGCGGAAATGAGTTTCTTAGAATTATGCCGCAACCCAAAGAAAGCTGCTGAAGTAACAATCCAGCCACTCAAACGATTTGATCTGGATGCAGCTATTATTTTTTCAGATATCTTGATACCACCCGCCCATATGGGGCAAACCTTGACCTTTGGGAAGGGGCATGGACCTTTACTCACTCCCCATATCCGTTCAAGCAAAGACCTTAGCCTTCTTAAGCATCCTGATGTAGAACAGGAAATGGGCTATGTAGGTGAAGCTATTACCGAAACAAAGGCTCTGCTTGCTCCTCACCAAACAATGATTGGTTTTGCAGGTGCACCTTTCACAGTAGCAAGTTACATGATCGAAGGCTCGGGAAGCAAGACTTACAGCGAAGTGAAAAAACTGATTTATCAAGACCCAAAAACTTTTGAAAGCTTGTTAGATACTCTAGCTGAAGTGACAAGTGAGTATTTAAGCATGCAAGTCAAAGCTGGAGCCGAAGTACTCATGCTTTTTGATAGTTGGGCAGGAAATCTATCTACCAGTGACTATACTAAATATGTCTTGCCTTCCTTAATAAAACTGTTGAATGCTACCTCTAAAAATCAGGTACCTATCATTTACTATTCCGGACAAGGTTCAACCAACCTTAGCCAACTAAGTGAGCTTCCCGTCCAAGTCTTAGCCATCGATTGGCGAGTTTCGATGAGTGAAGCCGCAAAGCTTGTGGGGCCTCACAAATCAGTGAAAGCCTTCCAGGGGAATCTTGACCCACTCATCCTTAGTTGGGGGGATGAAGGACTGGTGCGCGCTAAAGTGAGAGAGGTGCTGGATGAAGCTAAAAAAGCTCAACTGCAAGGACATATTTTCAATGTCGGTCATGGAGTTTTGCCTACTACTTCACCCGAGGCTATCAAGTGGGCTATAGATGAGATACGCAACTATAAGGGTTAAACTTAACCCAGGTTGAGTTGACAAAAGGCCTGAAGGTTTTGATCCTGCATGATAATTGCGTCAATCTTATGGATTAGAGCTTCATTTCCCTCTGTGGAACTCAATTCAGAATAGTTTTGCTGCATGGCTTTATTAAATTGGCTTAGGCCACCATCCTTGCAGTGGCTTAAATGGTAAATCGTCCTTAGATGCCTACCTCTACCGAAGCTACCATCCATCAGGAAACCTTCACGATTTCGTGCTAAGTAGTCACGCTTTTTTTGTTCGATCCGAGAAAAATATGAACAGCCTCCTTCAGAAGAGGTAAATTGCAGTACAGATACCACATTTCCCGTGGTCGTAAAACCAGGGTCTATCATCCCAGTGCTTTGCTGACTGGAATACTCAGAGCTACCTCCAGAAGTTCCATGCTTTTTCGTCATATACTCAGAACTAGAGTAACCTGGAAATTCATACTTTCGAAGAAATCCATAGCTAGCCTGAACTGCGAAACACTTTTTAGGATCAAGAGCAAAAGCATCACTGGCAAATATAAAGGTTAAAAGCACCAAAAGGCCTTGAATCATTTCTGTTTACTCCTTATTGCTATTTCTATAATGATTTGCTTAAATTACCTATAATTTAACACAGTACAGCTTATTTAAGAAACCTGACAATTCCAGGAGAAAACCATGCTGCTTGTATTTTGCCTGCTGGTGCTTAGCGGATGGCAACAGGCAGCTGCTCAGGGACAAAACCAAAAAGTCACAGAATTTAGTCAAAGCAAAGAATGGCTACATGCCTTACACTATCAATCAAAGTCATCTGGATTCAAAAGTAGTGTTGATAATCCTCTTTTTTTTCTGGCAAAAGAGGGGAAATTTAATCCACTTGCAGAGCTACAAGCAAGCTTATCTTTTTTTGCTTCAAGTCCAATGCAAACCGAAGCAGGCAAATGCAACTTCCCCTTCCGGTACCGAATTCTTCTCAATGCAGGTCTCATCGAAGCAGACTCCAGGAATTGTCAAAAACTTGACTTTTTCAAAGAGGAGTTAGGAACAGATGGTGCTTCTATGGTTTTTGTTGGCCAATACGCAGATAATCCAGCTTCTATAATGGGTCATTCAATTATTGCATTCCACAATAACAGTCGATATTTAGAAGGAAGCCCACTAATTTTTTTAGACTACGCCTTGAATTTTGCGGCAGCTATTCCACCTAAGACCAATATCGTTAAGTATATATTCTATGGGATTTTTGGTGGCTTTCAAGGAAGATACTCGCTCTTAGAGTTTGGTGATGTTTTCGAAAAATATAACAATATGGAAGGCAGAGACATCTTTTACTATCGCCTTAATTTTTCTAGACGAGATTGTGAAAAACTCTTAGAGCACATATGGGAACTTTTAAGCAGAGCAAGCCATGACTATTACTTTTTCGATGAAAACTGTGCTTATCAATTGCTTGCTGTACTTCAAGCTGTCCGTAGTGAAACCGAGCTATTAAGTGGCTTACCACCCTATGTAAACCCCATTGAAATTGTCAAAACACTTATAAATAAACACCTTGTGAGCAATGTTGATTATGAGCCCTCAATCTTTGCAAGGATAGTAAATCGTCTAAAAGGACTATCATCATCCGAGCATCGAAGCTATTTCGATGTTTTAAGCTATCATCAGAAAGTCAGCAAAATAAAATCTCCACTCCTAGCTGAAGCTCTCATCGATACCCTCAGCTTTGCAAAACATGAAGCCCAAGGGCAACTCCCACCAAGACAAGTACAACTCCAAAATCAACTCCTGATTAGACGCTCAAAAATGGGATTTCACCAAGCAAGTTCTACTCATACTAAAATACCCCCTCACTTAAGCCATCCAGATAAACGATTCAGCCCTGGAATTGGCTTATCTCTTCAAGGAAATTTTTTTAGGCTTCTATTTAGTGTCTGGTCGGAAACTAAATTCTTGCCTTTGCAACTCAGTTTTTTTTTTTTTTTTTTAAATTAATTTTAAAAACTCTTTTTATTTTCTTGTTATTTGTGTTAAATACTATATTTTTGGCAATTAAATTTTTTTTTTTTGTTTAATATTTGCTTATTTTTTATTTTTTTTTTTGCTGCTTCAATCAAACGATGATGTGACGTTCTTTCTTTCTGAATCAGGATAGTGCCTTTCTTTAGAATATTTCTTGCGACTACAGCTACTTCTACTTACTTCTTAAAGCTCAA